>JBDLJP010000300.1:0-2768 GCA_039714295.1 Candidatus Fermentibacterota bacterium | reverse complement strand
TCCTGCGCCTGCGAGTTCATCCATTTTGCCGCACCGCTCATATCAACCGATTCGAAATACATCGCCATCGCCAGATACAGATATGAAGAATAGAGTTCGGCGTTTATCTGGCTGTTGATCGCGTCCTGAATTTTATTACTGAGCATGATTATCCCTTCCAGAGGCCATGAATGCTGCAGTATTCTCTTGCGGATACCTCACCGGGATCTCCGACCATGAATTCAGCAACAGGATCCATTCCAGGTTTCAGGTAGGCTCTGAAGATATTATCTCCCGCGATAAGTTCAATCCACTCTATGTAGTGTTCATCTGCCATGGGATGAAGAGTTGAACCCACAGTAACTCTGTAGCCGCCATCGATCTTCTCGATAACCGGCACATGCTTCTCTGTTGCCATATCGGCACTCTTCTCTTCCATTTTAACCATCGGTTCTCCGCAGCAGACAAGCTCTCCGGCTCCGCCGTGTGTCATCTCAACAATATTCCCGCACATCTCACACTTGTAAATTTCCATCCTGTCAGTCATTTCAGCAACTCCTTCTAGTCCTCTTTAAGCACGTGATCGTCATATTCTATTTCGAAGCGCAGCTTATGGTTAGCTTCCTGGTTTGCAAGCCCGTTCAGAAGATCTCTGACAGCCGGATCGGAAGCTGCTCCTGCAAGAAGAGTATACATCTGATAGGCTGCCTTCTCCTTTTTCATCGCAAGGATAAGAGCGTCCTGATAATCCATGCCGTCTGTCGGCGCTACATCTACCAGAATTTCCCCCAGCCCCAGATCTATAACTGCTGCATTTGGAAGATACTCAATACTTCCCATTTTAATGTTTTCAAGTTTGTTCTTATGCTGAAGTTCCTCCTCACTGAACTCGAGAAACATCTTACGAAGAGAAGAACTGTTAACCTGATCTGCCAGATTCGTGTAGAAATCAGCGGCGGACTGCTCTTCACCCATCGCGAAATCCAGAATCTCCTCAGTTGATTTGAACTCCCTCATTTTTATCTCCTACCAGTTCTCTGCAAGAAGCTCGAAGTGTGCCTGCGGATGTGCACAGGCTGAACAGAGGTTTGGTGCTTCAGTGCCTTCATGGATGTATCCGCAGTTCTGGCAGCGCCAGACAACGATATTATCCTTAACAAAGACTCTTCCTTCGTTGATGTTATTCAGCAGATCAAGGTACCTTTTCTCGTGCTGCTTCTCGGCAACGGCAATGGCTTCAAAGATGACAGCAATACTGTCGAGTCCCTCGGAACGGGCTGTCTCGGCGAATCCCGGATACATCACCGTATGCTCGTGATTCTCTCCCGATGCCGAAGCCTTAAGGTTCTCTTCTGTTGAACCGATCTTACCAGCGGGATATGAATCGGTGATCTCAAGCACTCCGCCCTCAAGGAGTTTGAAGAGGCGCTTCGCATGCTCTTTCTCCTGATTCGCGGTTTCCTCGAAGATCTTTGAGATCTGCACATAACCGTCCTTTTTCGCCTGAGATGCGAAGTAGGTGTACCTGTTCCTTGCCTGAGATTCCCCGGCGAATGCCTTCAGGATATTCTTCTCTGTTTTTGTTCCTTTGATACTCATTGCAACTTCTCCTTTTCTGATTGTTCAGCACACTCCGGACATATTCCTAATATATTCATATGTACTTCCAGCACAACAAAATTCGAAACCGTTTCTGGATTCAAAGTATCGATATCCATAGGATTTACAAGGACATCGCAAATCCTGCCGCAGACCGTGCATTTGATATGGCTATGCTCCCATGTATTGTGATCGTAATGGATTTCTGAACCGGTACCCTTGACTGCCTTTATCTGCCCCTGATCGACAAGTATCCCCAGGTTCCTGTAAACAGTACTGAGGCTTGTTTTGGGAAGCACCGCTCGAACAGCATTAAAGATCTGAACAGCGGTAGGATGAGAGTCCAGTTCCGCAACTGACTGGAGTATTACTCTTTTCTGTTCAGTGTTTCTTCTGGATTGCATTTCAAGCACGATATCTCCTATTCGTAATAAGAACTATTCCTATTATACGTATGCTTTCTTAATCGTCAAGCCCTGCTCAGAGGAATCTCTTATTGCTAAATTTGGAATATTACTCCATATCTATATGTATAGTTATAAGATTAACATTCCTATTAAGGCGGAGGACAGGAAATGGGCAGATTTTTATCGATTCTTCTGGTGATGGTACTGGTTTCATCTCTAAGCATGTGTTCCTCGGCGGAAACACCGATTGTATCATCAGCCAGCATACCACAGATTCCCCAAACGGATGTGAATGAAGAGGACCTGGAAGATCTTGCATCAGGTAACGGTTCCTTTGCGTTCGATCTTTACTGTCAACTTACAGATGGGAATAGCAACATCTTCTTCTCCCCTTACAGCATTTCGGCAGCACTGGCGATGACCTACGCAGGCGCCGAGGGCACTACTGAGATTGAGATGGCTGAAGTTCTCAGATTCACACTCCCCGAAGATCGTCTTCATCCTGCTTTCAATCTCGTTGATCAGAAACTCACCGCATCGTCAGAGGAGGATAGCACGTTCAGCCTCCACATTGTAAATGCTCTATGGGGACAGACAGGATACGATTTTCTGCCCGATTTCCTTGCTGCGCTTGCCGCAAACGACGGCGCTGCCGTCAGAACCGCTGATTTCTCGGACGATCCGTAACTATGCCGGGAGATCATCAATGTATGGGTCATGGAACAGACAGAAGGGAGAATCGAAGATCTTATTCCTCAGAATCTGCTCACAAGCGTCACGAAA
>JBDLJP010000299.1:0-2773 GCA_039714295.1 Candidatus Fermentibacterota bacterium | reverse complement strand
CCCTGTTTCAGGATCCCAGACGGGTTCCTTTTCGGCAAGAATGCTGTTCAGTGCATGTTCGGCCACAATCTGCACATCAGGATCGAGGGTTGTGTAAAGCCTGAGACGCTGGTCGTAGGCCGCTGACCATCCGTACCTGTTGACAAGATACTTCCGGATGTATTCGGAGAAGTAGGTCCATTCCTGCTCTATCTCAGGTCGGTGAACCTCAACGGCAAGCGGTGTATTCACAGCCTCGCTCGCCTGCAGAGTGGTTATATATCCTTCGCTGGCCATTACCTGAAGAGCTACATTTCTTTGTGCCAGACACCTTTCGTAATTGGTCTCAGGATTGAAACCACTTGGATTCTTGACCATCCTTACAAGCATTGCCGCCTGGGCCAGGGAAAGTTCAGCAGCGGAAGTACCGTTGAAATATGTTCTTGCGGCGGCCTCAATTCCATGTGCCCCGGCACCGAAATAGATCTGATTCAGGTACATTTCAAGTATCTCGTTCTTCTCGAACTGACGTTCGATTTCCATAG
Source organism: Candidatus Fermentibacterota bacterium (assembly GCA_039714295.1). GTDB lineage: Bacteria > Fermentibacterota > Fermentibacteria > Fermentibacterales > JCC-6 > Aegiribacteria. Next base: position 2,249 of record JBDLJP010000299.1, on the reverse strand, counting down.
CAATGAAGGCTTCCTGTATCTTTCTCTGGATCGTCTGATCAGGTACGAGAAAAAGACCCTTTGCGAGCTGCTGTGTTATCGTGCTTGCGCCGTGTCTTGCTCCTGTTCTTAAATCATGCAGAGCAGCCCTCGCGATACCTCTGAAGCTTATCCCGTTGTGTTCGTAGAAGGTTCTGTCTTCGGTAGCGATAAAACCGTTGATCACCCATGGTGAAACTTCCTCGAGCGTAACGGGGTATCTGTTCTCGACACAGGCTGTGGCCATGAGATTGCCCATGCTGTCATAGATCTGTGTTGCTGCCGCAGGCTCATGACCCCTCAGACCGGCAACCAGAAGATTGCCCCTTGCTTCACTGAAGGCTGAGCTGCAGTCTCCGTAGACTCTGTATGCAAATCCCGCACCGAAGAACAGTCCGGCTATACCGGCCAGTGAAAGCCAGTAGAGGACTGCTGTGATCTTTTTCTTAATCAGGGCTGTTCCTCCAGTATCTGCGCATCCTCATTCATAGCACGTATTCTTCTGAACAACGGTTCTCCCGAATCAGAATAACCGAGGAAATATTCGTAAACTCCTTCCACTCCTTTGAAGGTTACTTCCCGTCGCCCGGCTCTTCCTGAAGGCTGGGAAACAAAATCGGAATGGTAATTGCTTTCGTAGTTCTCAAAGGTTCTCCATACGAGTCTGTAACCTGAAGGTGTACCTTCAAACAGGTAAAGATTGCCCGCCCAGTAAATTACTCTCTCGGGGTCACTGTCCCCGTTAAGCTCCACTGCCAGAGCTCTCCACACTACGATGCCTACATCATTCTCCATCTTCTGATCCAGCTGATGGGGATCAAGATCTATCTCCACCTGAGCGAGCGGTTCGTTGGATCCTGAGGTAAGTACTACAGGATATGTTCGAGACACAGAATCTCTGGCTTCTACAAGATCGCTTACGGAAAGAAAGAACTCTGTGAAACCGGCAAGGCGTTCCTCTTCTTCGGATATGTTCGGCTCGTTCCAGATGCCTCCCCCGTACAGATCCTGCATTGCTTCATGACGCATACTGAGAACGGATTTGGAAATCCAGGCCATTTCCTTCCAGATATTCATCAGGGTCATCAGATCCGCGGGGAGTCCGGGAATAATGATTTCAGCTCTCTCTTTTATTATCTGGAATTTACCGGCTCTTCTTATATTGCTCTGGGCAAGTATCGCATAGCTTCCCGGCTGAAGATCAAGCAGAAAATCACGAAAGTCCGTACCCGATGAAACGGCGGCATTAAGAGATGCGTAATTCTGGATCGAGTCTATCATGCAGTCATCGAAAAGCATTCTTGCAATGTGCATTTCTCTTCTGACCTGCGGGTATTGAAGTACAAGAACAGCCAGCTGCTCTACCGTCAGAGAATCCTCTATATCCCGCGGCAGATCAACTCCGAAACCATCGATACGCCAGGCATCATCCGCAAGAAGAAAATCTATCCGGTTAATAGCGGACATTTCCATTCTTCTGATGGTGCAGTGATAGGAAGTCCTCATGCCTTCACTGCTTTCACTTATTGATGTAAGACGGCCTCCTGCGTCGAACGCCCTCCATCTTCCGAAGATCTGCTGCGGGGACATACTGTCCAGAGGCAGTGTATCGGCAAATCCGGGAGTAATAAGGTCGAAACAGCTTGGATCGTTCATTCCCAGTCTGTTCGTGAAATCCAGAGCTACTTCCATAGGACTGTCCGGCAATACTATCACTGAATCGCTGACCTCGGGAATAACAGTATCGCCTGTGTCAATAACCTCAGGAGGGGATTCTTCCCCGCAGGCAGGAATCAGCAAAGCAGCTGCCAGAATACTTATGCATAGCAGTTTTTTCATTCAACCCCCAATGTAACTTTCAGCATTTCCTCCGGAGTTGTTATTCCAAGGCGGACTTTTGAAAGTGTGTTCGAATGGAGAGTGGTCATCCCCTGCGAAACCGCTGTTCTGCGAATATCATCAATGGATGCACTCCTCATTATGTCCGCACGTATTTCCTCCGTCATCTCAAATACCTCGAACACAGCAACCCGCCCTCTGTAACCGGTGCCGCGACAGTTCCTGCAGCCCTTGCCCCGTTTAAGGGTGACCCCATCCTCCAGTCCGATGGATTCGCACAACGACCGGGATGGAGTGTATTCCTCACTGCACTTGCTGCATACCTTTCTTACGAGTCTCTGCGCCAGCACCGCGACAAGAGTCGTGGAAAGCAGGTAGGGCTGAACACCCAT
>JBDLJP010000298.1:0-2794 GCA_039714295.1 Candidatus Fermentibacterota bacterium | reverse complement strand
TTTTTGCGGCCATCAGTTTCAGTGTTTCAACGGGACCGGATCCGCCGATGGCAACCGATTCAATGGTTGACCATTCGTAACGATTCAAATGCTTCTCCATCTCTTCTTTGGATGCAATCGAAGGAAGATCACGTTTGTTGAACTGAAGGACTGTAGGGATGGAAGAGAGCTCTATGCCGTAGGACTCCATATTGGTTTCGAGATCATCGATACTGTCCATACTTGCGTCCATGCGTTCGGTCTGGCTGTCAGCAACGAAAACGATACCATCAACACCGTCCAGTATTACCCTTCTGCTCAGTGAGTAATAAGCCTGTCCTGGCACCGAATACAGGTGAAGTCTTACTCTGTCGTTACCAATGGATGCGAAATTGATCGGGAGGAAATCAAAAAAGACTGTTCGTTCGCCTCTGGTGCATAAAGTAACGAGCCTTCCTCTATGTTCCGGACCGATGGTATCTCTTATTCTTCTGAGATTAGTGGTTTTTCCAGAAAGACCTGGACCGTAATACACTATCTTGTAGGCAACCTCGTTTACGGATCGGTGCATTTATCCCCTTTTTAAATAATCCCTTATAACATAGTTAAAGTATATAATGACCATCTTCTCTTCGATCAGCAAGGTCAAGTAGTACGATTGAAGCTCTTGAACCCGTGATATTCACATTGCCACTGACAAGATCAGGTGCCCCAAACAGCTGCTCATCCAGAAGATAACTGAGTACAGGTCTGAGTCTTCTTGCTCCGATATCCTCTGTTTCCTCGTTAAGATAGTTTGCAACTCTTGCGACTTCGAGTGCCGCCTTTTTGTACAGTCTCAATTTAACACCGTCTGCTTCAAGCAAAGCCGAATACTGCTTTAGAAGAGAGTTCTCCGGTTCTGTCAGAACCCGGAACAGGTCATCTTCAGAAAGCGGATCAAGTTGAACCCGCATGGGGAAACGTCCCTGGAGTTCAGGTATCAGATCTGAAGGGCTGGATCCGTGAAACGCTCCAGCAGCAATAAACAGTATATGGTCGGTATTTACGGGTCCGTACCTTGTCTGGACGGTACAACCCTCAACTATAGGAAGCAGATCTCTCTGAACACCCATTCTTGAAACCTCAGGTCCCTTACTTTCACTGATACCGATTATCTTATCTATCTCATCAATGAATATTATGCCTTCTTCCTGGGCAAGACGGAGACCTCTCGAAATATGATCACTGCCTTCGAGGAGTCTTCTCATTTCTTCCTCCTGAAGGCGTTCTCTTGCCTCTTTGACCGTCAGCTTCTTTCTTTTGCGCCTGCTGCCAACCATTTTCTGCATGAGTTTCTTGATGTTCTCGCCCGCAGGATTATCAAAACCGCCTCCGGGTACAAGCGGCAGTATTTCCATATGAGCTGCGTTCTCAGGGAGAATAAGCTCTATTTCAGTTTCATCCAGAAGCCCTTCATCCATCATTCTGAATAATTCGCTGCCGGTGATGGAATCGTAGCCTGCATTCCTCAGCGCATCCGCCAGTCTGTTGTTAACAGCTTCCTTCAGCTGATCTTCTCTATCCCTGGCTTCTGATTCGGCTTCAATATTCACAGCATGACGAACAAGAGATCTTACCATCGATTCAACATCTCTGCCGACATAACCTGTTTCTGTGTATTTGGTTGCCTCAACTTTTACAAATGGCGCTCCAGTAAGATTGGCAAGCCTTCTGGCAATCTCCGTTTTACCAATACCTGTAGGTCCCATCATTATCAGATTGCTTGGGTAAATCTCTGACTTTATCTCCCGGGATGCATTTCTTCTCCTATAGCGATTTCGCAGTGCGATAGCGACAGAGCGTTTTGCGTTTTCCTGTCCTATGACATGACGATCAAGCCATTGCACTATCTGAGCAGGTGTCAGGTCTCTCTGCATCAGTTAAGCTCCTCAACCTGAATGTCTCCACCGGTGTAAATGCATATTCTGGATGCTATCCTTATACTCTCACCTGCAATTTTCGCCGGTCCCATCTTCGTATGAACATCGAGTGCACGCGCGGCTGCCAGTGCGTACGGCTGTCCGGAGCCTACAGCGACAATTCCATCTTCGGCCTCAACTATCTCGCCGGATCCGCCTATCAGCAGTGCATGCTCTCTGTCAACAGCCGCTATCAGTGCCTGAAGCTGTCTCAGGTACTTATCAGCCCTCCATTCTCGCGCAAGATCGACAGCAGCCCGTGGAAGATTGCCTCTGGCTGTCTCCAGTTTTTCTTCGAGCCGTTCAACAAGAGCGAACGCATCAGCACCTGTACCTGAGAAGCCGACGAGAACAGTACCCGAATAGAGTTTTCTTATTTTTTTCGCTGTACTTTTCAAAACGGTTTCACCGAGTGTCACCTGACCATCGGCAGCCATTGCAGCTTTCCCGTTGCGGACAATCCCAACTACTGTTGTTGCGTGAATATCGTCTATCATGATCCTCCATCAAGTGTATTAACCCACGAATAGGCACCCGCTCCTCTGCCGCAGTCAGGTACGGATCGGGCATACAATTCCGGGTCGGTCAGGATTTCGGATAAAGTCATTTCGGAAATATAGCCGCTTTCTGTCAGGGCTGAATACATCAGGAAGTGTCTTCCGCCCTTTGCAGCCATCCATGCAAGCGCTTCGGGGGATACTCTGTTCTGTTCGGCTATGTACCATTCCGTCCATTCTCTGGTAATTTCCGGATCATCCTCCAGCATTCTGTATGCGAATTCCGCCACTATCCCGGCTTCATCCGGGTCGTCAATGTACTCGGACAGTACAAGACCAGCGGAGATTGATGACATG
>JBDLJP010000297.1:0-2798 GCA_039714295.1 Candidatus Fermentibacterota bacterium | reverse complement strand
TGAGAAAGGAGGCCATACTGTAGTTGGTAAGCTGATTGCCAGCCTGTGCAGAGAAGAGTCCCAGTAGTTTAAGGTCTCTTGTTGTGAAGGATGCAGGAGTACTGGATCTTGCAACAATACACACTCCAAGGATGCCCTCCGGACTGGGAACAGGCACAGCCATCAGGGAAAACACTCCGGAGTTGTCGGAGGGGAAGTGTTTTGCGTCCTGATCTGCAAGATAACCCCCTTTGCTTCTCAGGCTTGCCTTGCTCGCGGACTCCCAGACATCTTCACTAAGTAACTCCTCGTTTCCAGAGCCTGTGTTTCTGAGAAGAGAAACCCCTCCCGGTTCTCCAGAAAGGTATATCCTTGCGGAGTCCCCTCTGAAAGTGTTTCTCAGGCTTCTGGCCAGATTGTCCAGGTATGCCTGAATGGACTGCCTGGAGATGTCTATATTGACGGTTAGGTTGTAAAGGTCCTTCAGTTCGGGTGAAGGGAGTACGGAAAGCTGTTTTTCGCGAACTTCCAGGGCTCTGGCAACGGTCTGATTGAGTTCCTCTATTCTGAAGGGCTTTGTTATAAAATCGAAAGCACCCCGTTGAATAGCATCCTTGGCAAGGTCGATTGAACCATGTCCGGTTATAAGAATAACAAAAGTGTCAGGGTATCTGTCCCTCACCTTTGATGCAAGATCAAGACCGCTGATATCAGGCATCATTACATCACTCAATATAAGGCTGAAAGAGGTTTTCTCAAGGATTTTCAGGGCTTCAGCCCCGTTCTGAGCTTCCTCTACCACAAAATTCTGGAGTTCAAGAACTTCTCTGCAGATGGATCTTATCTTCTGATCATCGTCAACAACAAGAATTCTGGTTATCGCAGTCATTCAGCTCCTGCCTGAGTCATTAACTATTCCCAGGCTGTTTATCCGCGCAAGAAGAGTGGTTCGCTTAAGGCCAAGCCGCCTGGCCGCAAGAGTCTTGTTCCCCTTGCTTTGCTTAAGTGCCTTGATGATATAGTGTTTCTCAATATTTTCCAAAAGGGAATCGAGCTGGACCCCGTCTCTTGAAGTTTGTATTTCAGGAGGTTTTTCATGTGATGAAAGCATCTTTCCCGGCAGATCCTTGGGCAGTATTACACTGTCTTCGCAGAGCACCCAGGCTCGTTCCATGGTATTTTCGAGTTCCCTGACATTTCCAGGCCAGCTGTAGGAAAGAAGAATGGAAGCTGCACTGGAGCTAAGAGAGCATGAATCACTTCTGTCGGAATCTATCTGCCTTGAAAGAAAATGCTCAGCCAGAGGAAGAATATCATCGGTTCTATGCCGGAGAGGAGGAATATGAACCTCTATGACGTTTAGCCTGTAGTAAAGGTCTTCCCTGAATTCATTGCTGCTCATTGCTTCTTCGAGGTTAATATTTGTAGCAGTAATAAGCCGGACATCTGTGGATATGATTTCAGAACTTCCCACAGGCGAAAATTCCCCATCCTGCAGTACACGAAGGAGTTTGACCTGCATGGTATGGCTCATGTTTCCAACTTCATCAAGAAAAAGTGTTCCCCCGTCTGCAACATGAAACCGTCCGTGTGTTGTGGCAGTCGCACCTGTAAAAGCGCCCTTGATATGACCGAACAGTTCGCTTTCAAGAAGTCCCTCCGGAAGAGCGCCTGAATTGACCGATATGAAAGGCTGAGTAGATCGGAGGGAGTTACTGTGAATCGCCCGCGCTATCAGTTCTTTACCGGTCCCGCTTTCTCCTGTTACGAGAATGGTGGTATCGGTCCTCGCTATCCTGCTGACCAGCTGCATTACCTGTTCCATTAAATGGCTTCTGTATATTATCTTCCGGAATCTCCTGCCCTTTTCACGGGTGAATGACGCGTGAATGGCATTGTTAACCGCTGAGAGTACAGTACTCGTGGAGAACGGCTTGGGTATGTAGTCAGTAGCTCCCATTCTCAGTGCCGCTTTGGTACTTTCGATGGTGGCAAAACCGGTGATAACTATTACCGGGAGAAAAGGATACTTCTTCGCCGTTATTTCAAGGATCTCAAGTCCGGATACATCCGGTAGTCTCACATCTGTAATCAGCAGATCGTAGCCGTTTGATCTTCTGAGCTTTCGAAGCCCTTCTTTCCCATATTCGGTTGTATCGCAAATGTATCCGGAATGTTCGAGAGTTTCTTTGAGAAAGGATCTGATGTTTTCAGCATCATCGATTACCAGTATTCGATTTTTCTTCGTATTATTGTGATTCATATTGTTAATAAGGTAACATAATTCCGACGGATGTCAATATTTTGACGAACAAAAATGAATCTGCAGTAATCGCCCTGATTTCCTTTGTACTGTTTCTCGCCGTTCTTATTACGGTTTCCTGCGGGGGAGAGCCGGAAGAAGGAGAAATAATTATCCGGGCGGAGGATATCATTCGGGATGATTCTATTCCGATTGATGTTGCTCTTTCTTCAGTGGACACAGTTGTACTCACGGTGTCCGATACACTCACATATCCCGATTCAGTGATGACTCTGGTTCCGGATACTCCGCCTGCGGACACTACTGTACCGATCGAGCCTGATACGATTGAATGTCCCTGGGAAAGAATCGCTCTGGAGATAAACGGTTCAATATACGGAAGTCTGCGGGACAGGATCACAGAACCGGATATTCTGGCGGCGCATATCGTCAGGTGCATGTGGTGGGACTCCGATCCATGGAATGGAATGAATGCAGGGGATTCCCTTTATGTGCTGATCGGGGAGACCGGACGGGAGAACAGGGTGATAGCGCTGAAATATGTTCCGAAGGAAGG
>JBDLJP010000296.1:0-2809 GCA_039714295.1 Candidatus Fermentibacterota bacterium | reverse complement strand
ATTGCCAATCAGGTCTATAACCAGTTCATCAGAATCCGTATCCCTGCTTACCGCCCTGTCCGCGGTAGTCGTGAAAACACCTGTACCGGCAGAGAGAGCGAGGCAGAGCGACAACAGCAGGTTACTCAAGTTCCAGATCTCCCGAGTACACCGCAGTGAAATCCTCTTCTATATCCACACCATCAACGGCTCCAAGACCGGTATCAAGATCAACACCCCGACCGGAAAGCACCGTATGTCCAGCTGAATCCGGAACAGTCAGAACCACCAGGCAGTCACTGTGGAATATCTCCATTTCGTCGTCCCATATTATCTCCTGCGTTTCAAGGTGCCTGCCATCTTCAGTCTCAGCATTAACATTGCCCCAGATTCTCATGAGACCTGATCGAAGTTCAACCAGTCCCGAATCACCCTTGAGAATTGTTGTCGGTATGTCATCTTCGAAAAACATCAGATCGACTATGGAGAGAAGAAGCAGGCTGTCGCCTTCAGTGTAAATCGCCTCTTCGCTCACAAGTCGCCAGGAGCGATAACCGTCCCTGGATTGAACCAGAGTAAAATCCTCAACGATCTGAATCGGCTCCCGGTCGGGATCCATGTCAATGGGCTCTCCGCTACCGCAGGCCAGGAGCCCAGCCAGGACGACGAGCCCAGCGCTCATGAATCCATACCCATTGTTCGGGATCTTCACGTACCCACTCCTCAATCCTTCCGGTAAGATCAGCTGTCAGTTTAATATAATCTTTGTCTACTTCGTATTCGGATAGATCCAGAGGCTCATCTATCTGAAGGGTGTATTTCCCCTCTTTCCCTCTCGATATATGCAGTGTAAGAACGGGAATTCCAAACCTCACGGCCAGCTGTGCCGGACCGACAGGTGTTCTGGCCGGTAGCCCCATGAAATCAACAAAATCACTCTCCACTCCCAGGGTATCCTGATCTATCAGAATACCTACAGCGGTATTATCCCGCAGGACCCTCATGAGCCTTGCGATACCGCCTCCTCTGTTGATAAGTTCCGTCCCGCACCTGGATCTCAGACTGTTAAAATACTCGGATGTTTCTCTGTGAGAAAGTTCTCTTGAAACTACACCTACTTTATGACCCAGAAGCAGAATGGCCCTCGGTATAAGTTCCCAGGCTGAGTAATGCGCTGTTATGGCAATGACTCCTTTGCCAAGAGAGAGCGCGTCCCGCATGTATTCCTCTCCCCGGATTTCAACTGCCTGTCGGAATTCATCATCGGATCGGTAGTTCAGATTTATAAAATCGCTCATCCCAGAGATGATGTACCTGTAAACATGGCTCAGTCGCACTTTCAGACCGCAGGGACGAATGATGTGTTTCTCATTTATCTTAAATATCCTGCGTGATCTGCCAGGGATCAGGGAAGCAGCAAATCCAAGAATTGCTGCGGTCATCCAGATCAGTTTTCTGGGCATAACGCGAACCATAAAGGCAAAGAGCTTCACCAGCGGAAGAAGCAGTGAATGCCTGAATCGACGGAATGGAAGACGGGATGTCATTACCGGTTTATTTCACACCTGCCTGGAGGGCATCGTGAAGGTAGAGAATACCCACAGGTATCCGATCCTGATCGATAGCCACCAGGGAGGTTATACCGAGTTCTTCCATCCTGGAGACGGCAATGGCGGCAAGTTCCTCTTCCCGGCAGGTTGAGGGTACCCTTATGAGTACATCCCCGAGAGTCAGATCAAGCACATTCGCACGGTTCCTCATGAGTCTACCAAGATCTCCGTAAACGAATATCCCGTTCAGTTTTCCTTGTGTGTCCGTTGTGAAACATACTCCCCTGTGACTGGTCATCACCTCAATTGCCTCCGTAAGGGGAGCAGATTCGCTGACATCCGGAAGGGAATCGGAAACCATCAGATCGCTCACTCTTGTCAGAAGTTTTCTGCCGAGTGTTCCCCCCGGATGAACCTGGGCAAAATCATCGGACGAAAATTTCCTGACCTTAAGAAGTGCCATTGCAAGCGCGTCACCCAGTGCCATCATCGAGGTAGTACTTGCGGTAGGAGCAAGGTTATAGGGACATGCTTCCTTCAGATCAGGAAGCGGAAGAACAACATCAGCTGCCCTTGAAAGAAGAGAATCCCCGGAAGAGGTAATAGCGACAACAGGGATCGAAAGCCTTGTGAAACAGGGAAGAAGCAGGGCTATCTCCTCTGTTTCCCCGCTTTTGGAAAGAACAAGAGCAACATCGTTCTTCTGAAGTATCCCCAGGTCTCCATGGATACCGTCCGAAGGATGAAGAAAGTATGCAGGGCTGCCTGTACTTGTCATGGTGGCAGCTATCTTCCTGCCCACATGCCCTGATTTGCCCATACCGCAGATAACAATCTTGCCCTCAGTCCGGGCAAGAACCTCGACTGCCTGTCCGAATGCTCTTTCGGCAAGACCGGCTGTAGCCTCAAGCCATTCCGACTCTATCCTGAATACCCTTAAGGCTTCTTTATAAAGATCATCCATTTTTCAGACTCTCAAGAAGCATATCAGTGACCTCTCTTACCGCGCCATTTCCCCCGCCGTTCTTCGTAACTATATCACATTCAGCTTTTACAAGCGGATGAGCGCTGGAAGGACAGGCTCCTATTCCGGCAGTTCTGATTGCCGGCAGATCCAGAAGACCATCACCCATAAATATGACTGCTTTGCAGTCGATCGACAGGGTCCTGCAAATATCTCTTATAACGGCAGCCTTTTTATCGGTGCCCAGACATAACAGATCTATCCCGAGATCCGCTGCTCTTCTTCTTGTTGCGGGAAAATCTCTGAAGGAAACAAG
>JBDLJP010000295.1:0-2811 GCA_039714295.1 Candidatus Fermentibacterota bacterium | reverse complement strand
AGGACTTCGTCGATGTCGGTTCCGGCCACAAACTCAACCACAATGGAGCTCATTCCCTCGGTGCTTGAAGATTCTATGCGCTTGACACCTTCGAGTCCTTTCAGTTTTTTTTCAATGGGTATGGTGATTGCACTTTCGATGTCCTCAGGAGCAACACCGGCATAACCCGTCCTGTCAGGGTAAGCCAGTTTAACATCAATCCCGGGGAATGCAGCGGTGAAGATAGAAAGGCTGCTCGTGAGGGTATTACCGATAAGACATATACCCGCCGCCGGTTCCGCGGTAATATCCGTGGTCGAAAGACTCGATACCATTGAGCTGATCCTGCCGATGATCTTCTTTGAATCGCGGATGGATCTGAAAACTGAAGCCCGGTCTTTATGATTTCTGCCTATTCCAGAGAGGCGTGCCAGAAGAACCGTAAGAAGATTATCGAGTCTGCCAGCGATACCTCCGGCAAGAGTCCTTACGATTTCTGTTTTCTGGTTCCTCAGGAGAACAGTATCAATAAGCCATCTTGAGCTTACATTTCTGAAAACAAGCCCCTCAATGACATTGGAATCGCTGCGCGAATCATCGGAGAGGAAAACACTGCCCCTTACCAGTGTTTCATCTCCGCTTCGATTGATAATGACAGCGGCAGCAGGGAAATCGTAATGTCCATCTCTGGAGAGAACTTCGATCATATCCTCAATAAGGGATTTTCTGGTATTCTGATCGACAAAGACACAGACTTCCCGCAGATCTTTCCCTTCAGCGAGATCAGCACTGAAACCTGTAAGGCTCTCCGCTTCGGGGTTCATGAAAGAGATTCTCCTCCTGGAATCCACCAGCACGACAGCGTCTGTTACCGCAGATAGAAGGTTTCTGATTCCGCCTGACGGCTTCATGCAGAAAAAACCCCTGTATCACTCATTAATACCCCACGACAACTAATTGTCTGGTCTGTCTCAAATCAGGTGCATCAATAACGAAAAAATACAAACCTCCCGGTACGTTTTCACCATTTGAATCACGGCAGTCCCACGTGAGAGTATGTTCTCCCACCGCGGAAAGATGAGATGAAAGATCCCGGATCTGTCTTCCCGAAAGGTCAAAGACGACAAGTGATGCAGCACCTTCAGCCGCAGTTGAGATCGTTATCGGAATCGAAGTCGTACTTGAAGCCGGATTAGGGCTGAATTGACCAAGACGGGTTATTCCGGCACCGGATGCGCCTCCGGATATACCGGTGTTTATCTGCGCGATAACAGCATCGGAGGGCCAGCCGGGACCGAAATCGTTGTCAATCGCCCAGACCCTGAAGTGATACTCACCGTTGCTCAGACTGTTTACTGTGTACTGCGAAACCGCGATATCGTCTGACTGTATTTCGTTGCTGTCCCAGACCTCGATCTTGATATCATCAATGTAGAGCTTGCAGCTGGAGCTGCTTCCATAGCTCTCCCAGCGGAACATCAGTGTCTGCCCCTGGAATTCATCAAGTTCATGGATATTCAAGCGCCAGGTCATGTCGTTACGGCCGAATGTCTGGAGGTAATACCAGTTCGCACCAGCATCCGGGCTGTAGGAGAAAGCTCCCTGATAACTTGTAGGGCTTACGTTCTGTTCCGACCAGAAACTGATCCTTCCGCCGCCATCGGCTGGAATGGTTACCGATTCCTGCCAGGTCATCTGACCTGTACCGTTCGAAAGATAGCACTGAGTTCCGCTGTGATGCTGGCTCGTGGTCATTATCCAGTTAACTTTGTCGAATGGGCCGCTGTCACCGTGGTCGTCCACCAGAATCTGGTAGCCGGTAAGTCTTTGAAGAGCGTAGTAATCTGCATCAGCAGCATCGTTCCAGTTTATGGTGAACGGTACACCTGTAATTCCGATGGGGTCTATCACCGGTACTCCCGGCTCGTGGGGGTCGTAAGGACAGCCGGCAAGGCTTGCGGTTAAAAGGTAGCTTCTGAGATTCCTCCTCGAAAGCTTAACAACCTCGGTCGCGGATGGCCAGAATCCTGCAAAGCTGGCTCCAGTCTCATGGTTCCAGCTCATTGCTCCGTAAACACCGTAAGCGTGGTCACGGGTATTGCCGGCAGATGGTCCGAACAGATTGGAAATGTAGTGTTCCTCACCGGTAGCCCACTGAACCATCATTTCGCCCTGGGTACTGTATGCTGCTGCATGTGTGGTCGGGGAGCTGGTCCAGCCCCATGGATAAATAAGAACATTGCTGTAAGTGTGTGTGGAATGCATCTGGGCTGGAATATGAGTCTGCCAGAATGTATCGATATTGGAGCTTTCCGGCTCTGAAAGGGGACCTGTTCCTCTGTATGTCTGAGAGCCCGGGTCACCGCTTGAACCTGCGCCGCCCCAGTCAACCGACCAGTTCCTGTTCAGGTCGATACCATCACCGCCGGCGGTCCAGTTCATGTTCTTCCTGTGCATCCCGCCACCACCCGGTGAAGTTGTCTGGTTGCGAACCCAGCCGTCAACATTGTTCACAGGAAGACACCATATTTCTCTGTTCTCAAGAAGCCATGTTGCCTGGTATCCGTTATAGCCATTACGCTCGTAGTTCGAGCAGAGCCACATCATCCAGTAACGGATGTTCCTCATGGAAGCGCCCTCCCGTGCATGGATAAGACCATCGTACCAGGCGTTGGCCATAGCCGGGTCGTCGTCACCAAAAGTATTGTTCACTGATAGTTTCACAACTCTCTGCGGGCGACCCTGGTATGTGTCTCCGATGGATTCGGTAGAAGTAATAAGGGGGTTAGCGGCCACAAGTGAATCGATCCAGGCAGTTGCCTCGTCCCAGGT
>JBDLJP010000294.1:0-2823 GCA_039714295.1 Candidatus Fermentibacterota bacterium | reverse complement strand
AAGTTCCTTCTTTGAAAAGCGGTTTTTCATGATGTTCCAGAAGTATACTCTGTCAACATAGGCGAACTCCGCCGGAGGAGCTTCGGTAATATCGCTGAATCCTCCTGCTATAAGCCTTATACCATGTATGTCAGCCGCCCTGAAAATAGCAGTGGGGATAAGCACCACACAGGCGGTACAGAATTCACCGGATTCCTTCAAAGCATGACCGTATACATCATACAGGAATTCCTTGGAAGGACTGTAAGTATAAAGATCGACCTTCAGCCTGTCTGCAGCCTTTCTCACAAAATGCAGGGCGCCGTCTTCCGCGAATCCATTGTCAAGATTGAATGCGAGAGGGTTCATACCATACTTGTTTTTCAGGAGCCAGAGCGAATAGGAGGAATCCTTCCCACCGCTGAATGGAACCATGCAATCGTACTTGCCTTTTCCTTTCCCCCTGTATCTGTCAAGCATGGCTGACAGTTTTTTCTCCCTTGCCTCCCAGTCAATGTTTGAATACTTCTCATCAAACTCTCTGCAGACTCTGCAGATGCCCTTATCATCGTAATCTATATTCGGATAATTTTCTGGAAGGATACAGCGCGTGCACCTTCTTAACTCTTCAGTCATGCCAGGCCTTTCGATAATAATACTATTTCCTACTAATACAGTATATAATAGCTGTGGAACTGAAATACAATATACTTATCAGGCTGTTCAGACGTGGTAGGAAACATCTTCCTCAAGTCCGGCTTCCCTGAGAACTTCCTTTCTGCGTACTTTCCTGGTGGTGGTCTTAGGGAATTCATCCTCCCGGATGATAAACCGGGCGATGTGTTTGTACACAGGCTGGGTCGCATTGAAGCTCCGGACTATTTTTCTCATGTATTCCGCAAGGTAATCCGTTGTAAGGCTGAATCCATGCTCCTCGGCGTCTTCGATGAATTTCTCCATATCGGGAACAAAGATAACCCATATCTCCTCTCCCTTGGTTTCGGTCTTCTTACCGGCAACCATGCATTCAAGGATAAACAAATCCTGCCCGATGACCATCTCAATTTCTTCGGGGTATACATTCTTCCCGTTCTTTGCGACGATCACATTCTTTTTTCGTCCGGTAATATAAATGAAACCATCATCATCGATATGACCGTAATCGCCTGTGCTGAACCAGCCGTCATCCGATAGAACTTCTGCGGTCGCTGTGGGATTGTTGAAGTAACCCAGCATTATGTTCGGACCCTTTGCCAGGATTTCACCGTTCCCTTCAATATCGGGATTATCTATTCTTATAGTGATGCCCTCAAGGGCCGGACCTACAGATCCTATTCTGTTCTCTTCAATCGTATTAACGCAGAGTATCGGTGAGGTTTCGGTCAATCCGTACCCCTGGAGAAATGTGAATCCAAGCTTGATGAAACCATCAACGACTGCCGGAGAAATGCCGGCTCCGCCGGAAACACACAGCCTCATATGACCACCCAGCTTATCGTGAACCTTGGAAAACACTTTCTTTCTGAGCCCCTTGTTGCCGAATACTGCTCCGATGCTCGAGATGGTAAGACCGAGACGGTACTTGAAGGCTCCGCCCTTCATGGATTTGATAGCACCGAATATTTTCCTGTACATGGCCTCCCAGAGCAATGGAACAGCCAGAAGAATGGTAGCCTTGGAATTAACCATATCCTCCGCTACGTAACGTATCCCTCTGCAGATATAAATTGAGGCTCCATGGGTGATCGGAAAAAGGAAAGCACATGTGCATTCGAATGTATGGTGTATTGGAAGGATCGAGAGGAATACATCATCATCCTGCAGGATCAGAACCTTGTGCATCTGTTTGATATTGGTCAGAATATTATTCTGTGAAAGCATCACGCCCTTTGCCTGTCCTGTTGTGCCGGAGGTGTAACAGATAGAAGCAGGAACATCGCAATCCCATGTATCAGGAAGTACGGCAGCACTCCCCGAACCTTTGCGGATAAGATCGTCATGAGTCGATATTCCCTCCCAGTGAGCTGTATTCATTACAACCATTTTGATGCTTCTACCGGGAAGTTTATCACTGAAATCCTCTGCATACCTTTCGTCAAAGAAAAGAATGTTGGCACCGGAATAATGGATAATCGTAAGCATTTCCTGTACAGGCAACTCTCTATCAATCGGAACGACGACTCCTCCCGCCCTCAGTGTCGCAAGGTAGGTTATGGCCCAGGCGATGCTGTTGCTGCCGGTCACTCCGACAACAGGTTCGGAGTTCATATCCAGAATCGCACGGGCAAGTGAATCAACTTTTTTTCTGAGATCACGGTAGGTTATTGAATGATAATTACCATTTCTATCCGGTTCACTGAATGCAATTTTGTCCGGTACTCTCTCAGCTACTTTCATCATAGCTTCCGGTATGCTTTCTAAACCAGGCACATCTTGCAGGACGCCTCCGAATATTTCAGATTTCATCATTTCACCTTACTGCAATGGTTATTACCAGTCCTGACCCACATTCTCTTCTCTATCAATAATACAGGAGGAGACTTATGAAAAGAGCGCTCAATCAGCGTTCAATTATTCCTGCGAACCGATCGATGCGGCAATTCTGAATCCTATGTACGGATAGCCAAGTCCGCTATCGGGATACATCACTGCATCACACCTGCAATCGTCCATCGAAGAAAGCCAGCTTCCTCCCATTGCCGCAACGGGTGAACCCGCCTGGACAGGAGTGCAATACTCCCATACGTTTCCTGCCATATCGAATAATCCCCAGTTATTGGATGGATAGCTCCCGACCGGAGCGGTGTAGGAGAATCCGTCGTCAAGTGATGGGTGCCTGCGGAG
>JBDLJP010000293.1:0-2835 GCA_039714295.1 Candidatus Fermentibacterota bacterium | reverse complement strand
CTTCTCTGCCGTCTCTGCAGGGGTGTCTCCTGGTAATCCGCTTCCATAGACCAATTCTGCCCAGGAAACTGAGGATGGCACCGTAGAAGCACAGGTACTTGCAGAAAAACCTGGGGAAGAATACAAGAATAGACATAGTGACGATTGCACTGATAAAGGATCCGACAATAAAAAATGAGAAGATAGTATGGAACGGATCATACCTGCAGAAGAAAGCCTGCGGTGTGATATTCGCAAACTGCCCGCTGCTTGATAGAATAATGAAAGCAAAGAACAGAATCATAAGCAGATACCTGAAACCAGAGAGAATAGTATGTACCTTATGGGAGAATTTAGGAGGTCTTGGAATATGAAGCTTTCCAAGCAGGTCCTGGAGAGCTCCGAAGGGGCAAACCCAACCACAGTAAATCCTGTCAAAGAATGTTGTCCAGATTATCGGCAGCATAAGAACAGCGATACCGAGACCGCCCAGGAAGATCAGTCCGCCTGGAAGTAGTGCGTACTGCATTACGCCCAGAGGGCAGAAACACCCCTGTATCAAGAAACCAAGGACTATAAGGGATATCATCTGTACAATGATATGAGCGATTTTACGTTTACGTCTGTCTTTTTTTCTTCTGCCTCTGAGACGTCTTTTCAGGCATGTGGCGACAGGCAGCAGAACAGCGGTAGCTATCAGTACGATAAGGGTTCTGTTTATTCCTCCCCCTGAAGGGTTTGCGCATCCATCCCATCCCATGTAATGAGGGCTGAGCGCGCTGGCCGCGGTAGGACAGGCTGCTTCAGGTGGAAGTCCCTGAGGACATCCACCGGCAAGAGTCGCGGGACAGTACGTAACTCCGCTTGTATCCGTACCGGCTGCAGAAGCTGAATCAGATCGTACCCCTGGATTATCACAGTATTGATCAGCATCAGCATCTGTGAAAAATGCACAACAAGGTCTGTTCTCATGGCAGGCCTGCTCGGGAGTATAGTCCAGGGGGCAGGTCGATTCCGGGGTGACTGGCTCCTCAATCGTTACCGTATCGATAACTGCGGAATCCGGGACGAACTCAATCTGTAACTCTTCGACAGTATCCTCCTGAGTATAGGTATACTCGATGGTTTCCTCATGCTCCGTACTTTCAGTTGATGATGATTCTTCCATCCAGGTTACGGTATCTGCTGGAACCTCCGCAATAACACTTTCATCAGGCATGGATATTTCTTCTTCTAAAGGCGGTTCTGGCAGAGTGTCTGGGATAGATTCTGTTTCAGTGATCAGGGTATCAGAAACAGTCTCGGATGTATCAGGAGGAATCTCTTCCGAGTGTTCAGATTCACCAGCAGGCTGAGGGCCGGGGTTGTCACAGAGAGCGTCGCCGTCCGCATCGACATAAAGGGCGCAGAAAGGATTGCTTTCAGGGCAGGCTTGCTCCGGTGAATAACCCAGGGGACAGGATGCCAGCAGGGCTGAGCTCATCAGGAATAAAAGCACGGAGAAAATATTCATCTATATCGTATATCCAAACTTCTGGTAACAATGAATTTGATAAATAATAGAAAAACCGGCCGCCGCAGCCAAGGGGCGGCCGGTTATACCATCGTCTCTATCAGAACGCTGCTTTGATCCGGGCAAAGGTTGTGTTCGAGAGAGAAAGTGTTCCATCAAGGCGCAGATTAGGAACATTGGAATTCAGGACCAGACCAGAAGATTGACCGTAATGTCCGTAAACACACCTGTCGGAGCCACCGTTCCAGTTCCATGAGTAGAGTGAACCAGAACCTGAAGACCACTGAATCTCAATGAGAAGATTATCTTGGCCATTATACCAGAAGGGAGTATCAAAAGTGAACTCAAACCACTCATTTACTGCAACTGTCTGGGTGCTGTATGGAGATCCGCTTAGAACCAGAATACGTGTCCCGGGAATGAAATTGTCATCAAAGGTCATTCCCAGCTGGTCACTGGCGCAAAGTCCCATATAAATTTTCATATCATAGAATGTTCCATGATCGTCAGGTGATGGAGATCTTTTCCATGAGAAGCTCTGGATCTCAATCGCGTTTCCTATATCATCGTCGTGTACTACCACCTGGTAGCGAATGCTGGGGTCTCAAGAACCGCACCATGGTTGGTTGGATGGCAGCGAAGCTGTGCCTACCTCAATAGTGCTTGCAAAACCGAAAGCCATCAAACTTAAAAGAACTATACCTGTAAGTTTCAATTTAATCTCCAATCCATATTCGAATATTCTAATCTCACCCATTACTACTATACAAATATATAGAAAAATGGTTCCGAGTAAACGTTTCCAGAAACAGGGCAGCCTTGACATTAACTCTCAAACGTAGATATTTCCAACCCTACTCTGAGTGGTCCGGTAGTTCAATCGGCTAGAGCACCGGCCTGTCACGCCGGAAGTTGCGAGTTCGAGTCTCGTCCGGACCGCCAGAGAAGACGCAGCCCCCTATCAGGGGGCTATTTCTTTATGTGGTATTATGATGCGTAGTTCGAGTGCGTGGGACCGGACTTCATTTGCGACACTTATGCTCTGCACGTGATCTTATAAGAATTTACAGTGGCTTCGATTATTCCGCAGAATAGATTGGGTGCAGAGATCAATCACTAATAATGAATTTCAACGATTCTACTTTCTCTTCACACCTGAGCATGGCCGTATACATTCCAGCAGGAGCAGAGAAACTCCACTGCGTATCCCCGGATTCAAGGGGACCGCGGTAGACCTCTTCGATTGTTCTACCAGAGATATCGTAAATAGTCAGGGACACTGTATCATAAGCGGGTAGATGAAGACTGAAGAATGCACTTCCATATGCAGGATTTGATTCGAT
>JBDLJP010000292.1:0-2840 GCA_039714295.1 Candidatus Fermentibacterota bacterium | reverse complement strand
AGAAGAAGGGGTACTCCTGCCGAAAAGAATCAAAAGGCGTTGTTGCTGAACTTTCAGACCCATCCGCATTCCCGGATATGGCTCGTTCCGTTCTGAACACAGGTTTGCGATTTACCGGCATCACACAGATGAGGGAAAGTCTTGAGGATGTTTTCCTGAGGATCATGAAGAATGATTCAGGACAGGGGGACACTATTGTTTCTTAACAGTATAGAACAGCTTCTCAGAAGGAAGATAGTACTGACAGCCTCTATTGCAACGATTGCATTTCTTGGATTGTACTGGTGGGGGGTTTCGGCGGCTTCATCTGCTGACCTTACAATGGGGCACGGAGAGGCGGACATGGCCGTTTCCATGCTTGGACCTGAAGATGCAGCTCTGGCTGCTATTTTAACCGCAGCTCCGCTTGCCGCAACACTTGTGACCGCACTCATCATCGTTATAGGCTCTACCATGCTGCCTGAGGAGATCGCACAGGGACGAATGCCTTTCTGGCTTTCTCTTCCCCAGACAAGGCTTAAGATTTACCTTTCGATAGGCTTCGCTCCCCTGGCTGTATCCTATGCCCTTGCTGTGATACTTTTCGGCGGAATTCTTGTGATAACAATGATCTACTTCCCATTTACTCCCAGAAGCATACCCATGATGCTTATATCCATGCTTTCTTGGCTTAGCGTGGTCTGGGCAGCTGTAATGCTTCTATCCCTGGTTGTTAAGAAAATCGCAGCAATGCTGATCGTCTTTTTTCTATCTTCTGTTGCATCCCTTTTCGGCGGTCTGTACGAGATAATGAAGATGTTTCCGGGAGATGCTCCGGAAGCTATGGAAACAATTACAAAGACTGTCATTTACGTGTTTCCAGCGGACAGAGGATACAGGGGTGTGTTATACGGTCTTATACCGGCTGATGCCGTTATTACAGAGAATCTCGCCTTTTTCGGTGTTACAGCGAACATTCCCTCCATCCATCTTATGTACGCTTTTCTATGGAGTATTCTGCTGCTTTCGATAGGATACTTGAAATTCAGAAGAATGGATTTTTAGCCTTTCCCGTACAGTTGACCGGAATGTTCTGAATTGGTTATTCTACGCTGAAACAGAGGGGAATTGTATGAACAGAATAATTCATGTAAAAATCACATCGGATGACCCTGACAGAGTAACGGACTTCTACCGTGATGCATTCAACTGGAGTGTTACAAAGTTTCCAAATCCCCCGGACGGATGGAAAATGGATTCCGGAAAGGGACCGGGGATAAACTGCTCGGTTTACCGGAGCGAGGATTCACCGATGGACAGACACATATCAATAGCAGTATCAGTTCCATCAATAGAAGAAATGGTTAAAAAAATATCGGATGCAGGCGGAAGGATAATGCACGACGAGATCCATGCCTTCGGCAACAGTTACCTTTACTGCCAGGATCCTGACGGAAACGTTATCTGTCTGGTGGAATTCAGATAAACGCAATTTCATGACAACGAAACGTATAGTCACTTCCCCGTATTCTCTGGTATCCCGACGCATTTGGAACTATTCTGACGGAATAAATTCTGACAGTATAACTCAGTTGCTGTCTGCTTATTTGGATTCCCTTGACATACATCATCCGGGGTGTTGTTGAAGACAGATCAGCTACGGTGAGGTTTGTGAAGCTGTAGGAATGATTCCAGTTTGACGGGCTTCGAGCTTTCGGCGGATTACCGTAGACAGATCGGAGTGTATCATCAATCTCAGGTATTTATATTTACGGAGCCCATCATATGCTCGGTCAGAACCTTTATCATAGCCTCATGATCTTTTGTTCCGGTAGTTTCGCGTACGGAGTGCATGGAGAGCATCGGATTGCCTGCATCAACGCTTCTTATGCCCGTTCTGGTGGATGTTATGGGTCCGATAGTGCTTCCGCATGGCATATCGTTCCTGCTTACGAAATACTGGACATCAACACCTGATCGCTCAGCGCATGTTCTGAAATAGGCTGATGTTAAATCGTTTGAAGTGTATTTCTCCGCAGCGTTGACTTTTATCACAGGACCTCCGTTAAGCACAGGTCTGCATCCTGGATCATGCTTATCGGGGTAATTCGGATGGACAGCGTGGGCTCCATCAGCGGAAACCTGAATACTTCTTGAAAGACACCTGAAATATTCGTCCCTCCCCCCTGCAAGCCTCTCCAGGACCGAATCGAGGAAAGCTGATCCTGCTCCGTTGAGAGTTCGGGAGCCCACTTCTTCGCTGTTGAAAAGCGATACAAGCCTGGTTTCAGAACTTCTTTCGGAAGCCAGGAGGGCTTCTATAGCCGCATGGCACATCGTGAGGTTATCGAGCCTTCCCGAAAAGATAAAATCATCCTCCAGGCCACCGAGGGCAGCTGGTTGAGGATCCCATACTTCCATGGACCACCCCGAAACGGAATCCCTCTGAACATCTGCTGATTCGCAGGCAAGTGACAGCACATCATCGAATACCGCGCCTGAGGATGAGAAAAGAAGCGGTGTATTTGTTTCTGGATTAACTTTGAAACCTTTTTTGTTTATTTCCCTCTCGATATGTATCGCCGGGGATGCCATACGGAAGATCGGTTTTCTTATCATGAATGATTTCCGGAAAATAGTATCATCTTTGCGGACTGCAAGCGTTCCTGCAAGAGAAAGATCACGGTCGAACCAGGTTGCAAGTATGGGACTGCCGTACAATTCAACACCGAGTACACTGGTGTTACCCTTTTTTCTATCCGCATCCGGCTTTATCCGGAAACCGGGAAAATCAGTGTGGGCTCCAATAATCCTGCATCCGCCAGTTTCGGAGGCGCGGGTGCCTGTAATACCCGCTATGA
>JBDLJP010000291.1:0-2844 GCA_039714295.1 Candidatus Fermentibacterota bacterium | reverse complement strand
GATCTTCGGAAACCAGCCGCACATTAATGTCTCGCATGACGGTACTCTGCAGGGAATTAACAGTTTTGGTGGTGTCGGCTGGGATGGTCCTTCTGACGATATCTCGGAGCAGGAGCTGCACTTCACTCTCTACGCCTTGAATACTAAGCTGGAACTGCCGGGCGGATCTTCATATCAGGATGTTGAGGATGCCATGAGAGGTCATATCATTGAAGAAGCAAACCTTATCGGAAGGTACTCACCGCACTGAAACCTGAAGAACTTAGAAGTCGATTCGCAGCTTACTGGAATATCTCAAAAGACACTGTATTCCTTAATCACGGTTCCTTCGGCGCCTGTCCTGCTGAAGTCAGCAGATTCCGTAAATCCCTGCTTGATCACTTCGATAAACAGCCGGTTGATTTCCTGCTCAGACGCTACATACCTGCACTTCCAGATATCCTTGCAAAGCTGGAAGTATTTACCGGGGCATCACCCGGTTCCGTAGTATTCGTACCCAACGCTACAACCGGAGTGAATACAGTCCTCTCGAATCTTCGGCTTAATCCCGGGGATGAACTTCTGACAACAGGTCAGGAATACTTCGCATCCAGGAATGCCCTTCAGTTCTACGCAAGGCGGAATGGAGCCAGGATTGTAGAGGTTCCCATCAATGTTCCCGTATCCGATCCTGATCAGATTGTTGATTCAATCATGTCAAGAGTAACAAACAGGACTGTTCTCGTACTGATTGATCATATTTCAAGCGCAACTGGCATGATTTTCCCGATCGAGGAACTTATATCGAAACTGGATGAACTCGGAATTGATGTGCTTGTGGACGGAGCGCACGGTCCGGGAATGGTTCCGCTTAATCTGGCGGAACTCGGTGCCGCCTATTACATCGGCAACTGTCACAAGTGGATGTGCTCACCCTGCACTGCTGCGATACTCTGCGTCAGACCTGACAGGCAGGATGGTTTCCGTCCTGCTGTAATGAGCCATTTAGCTTCCGATTTCAAGACTGAATTATCCGATTTCCAGGTCGAGTTTTCCTGGAACGGGACAATTGACCCTACTCCCCGAATGACACTACCCTTCACCATAGATTATCTGGAAAAGCTGCATCCGGGAGGCTGGAGTGGTATCATGAAGGACAACCATGACAAAATGGCCAAGGCCAGTGAACTGATTTCAGGAGAACTCGGACTGAAACTTGCATGTCCCCAGAGCTGCCTGGGTTCGATGGGCGCGGTGATCCTTCCCTATATGGCTCCTTCAAACTTACCTCACCCGGAAGGTGTAGACCCGCTCTGGACCTGGCTGCTGAGGGAGAAACAGATCGAGATCCCTGTGATCCACACATCTGATCCTCCCGGAAGATTCCTCCGGTTCTCAGCTCAGCTGTACAACGGGGATGCAGAGTACGAATACCTTGCCCAAGCGCTTGAGAATGCACCACATCTCTAAATCAGAGAATCAGAATCCGTCAGGTTGAGAAGACCACTCCGTTCGACCACTCCGGCACTCCTCCGCGGGACGAAAATATGCCGTGAAACAGATGATGACCTAAGAGCAAGTCTGTTCAGGTTCATTTACATCGGGAACCAGATAACGCGTTCTATTTCTGTCAATATGGTGCTGACAATATGAAATGAGAGTGTTATGGTTTTTGAAAATGCAGATATTCTTTAGGAGAAATCAAATGAATAAGACAGTTACACTCTTTACTTCAATAGCGTTAACTCTGCTAATTGCTTCCTGTCTACCTGAAGATCCGGTGCCAGGTATCGGTCCGGATTTCAGCACAGAGCTACTGGTTGATACGGGTCGTACTTATGGAGAGATTGTTCCGGGAGAAAGCTCCACTTTCACTCTGTCATGGACAGCAGCCGATGATGCTGAGTGGTACGATATCAGAATATCTCCCAATCCCATAAACGATTCGAACTGGGATACCGCACTTAGAATTGACTCAATTCCCGCAAGTGATACTACGGATATGATTGCTCATGTGCAGGTGCAGCCAGAAGTATTTGCGAACACATGTATCTCATGCGGTTTGTGTGTTGAAGCATGCCCTCAGGACGCTATGAGCCTCATTGAGGGTAAAGCAGTGATAGATCTAAGCAAGTGTACTGCCTGTGGTGAGTGCGTGAGAGTATGTCCTGTCAACGCAATTTCCGATAGTCGTTTCGGGCAGGCTTATTACTTCGCTATAAGGGCTATGGGTTCAGGTAATACGCAGTCTGAGGTTGTTTCAGCGTCGGGTAGTTACAGGCTTCGGTACATGAACTTCGAAAGCTGGTGTGGCCACTGTGCTTACGAGTGTTTCATACTGCTTCCTGAATGCGGCCCTGGTTGTCCTGTGGACGCTATCTGGTATACTCCTGACGGGAACACACACGGAGTGGATTCCGGTCTGGTACATATCGATTATGATCTTTGCATAGACTGCGGTCAGTGCTTTATTCAGTGCCATGAGTTTGGAACTTGGTCTATTTCGAAGGAGGTGGTTGCTGATTAAAAAACTCTGATATTGATAATTTTACTTGTTCTTGTCTCAGCTGTTACAGTTTCTCTTACGTTCCAGCAGGATGGTGTAGACCCTAGATCCTGTAGACCCTAGACCCTCCCTTTGGTACGCCCGACAGGATTCGAACCTGTGGCCTGCGGATTAGAAGTCCGCTGCTCTATCC
This sequence comes from Candidatus Fermentibacterota bacterium, assembly GCA_039714295.1. Taxonomy (GTDB): domain Bacteria; phylum Fermentibacterota; class Fermentibacteria; order Fermentibacterales; family JCC-6; genus Aegiribacteria. The sequence continues at coordinate 166 of JBDLJP010000291.1, read as the reverse complement.
AGCTGAGCTACGGGCGCACCTTTTTTCATGTATACGGTGCCGCGAGGCCTGATGCCCCGCGGCTGTGCTTTCTGGTACGCCCCCCGGGAATCGAACCCGGAACCTACGGATTAAGAGTCCGTTGCTCTGCCAATTGAGCTAGGGACGCATTTGGGGTGGGAGACCG
>JBDLJP010000290.1:0-2878 GCA_039714295.1 Candidatus Fermentibacterota bacterium | reverse complement strand
CCGCTTTGGTGAAGCCAGTTACGATTCCACATTTGAGGACAGAGTTAATCCTGAGAATGATACAACAGTCGCAGTCTCGTGGGATGAGAGTGAATTCTGCTGGCACGCAGGAATTATGATTCCATTGAACATGACCAGCGTAGGCATCTCATGGGCTTCAGCAACCGATCACTACGATGCGCGCGTTGCAGCCGGTGTCCTGCTCTATACCGGAGATTCGAAGCAGGGAGCACTGGGAGCAGAGGCAGAAATTGTTGACCCGGGTGATGCAAATAATCTGGAAGGCAGGTTCATTGGACAGTTCTCCCCTTCCAACTCTCTCAGTTTCCGGGGCGCGCTTTTCTTCAGCGACCGGAACGAGGAAATAGAAAGCCAGGGATTAGGCATTTCTCTGGGAGCGGGATTAGCCCTCGGAAGGATTACTCTTAACGGGGGGTTCTCATGGTCTTCAGTCACCAGGGAATCTTTCGCTTTCTCCGGCTGGGATCCGATTGATATAAAAGTATCGCAATCACTTCTTTCATTCGGTCTGAACTGGAATCTGTAGGCTTTATAACCAGGGTCTTACAGCCAGTCGGTAATACTGTATCTCTTCAGGATTGAAGAAAAGCTCTATTTCTCTTATCGCTGATTCAGAAGAGTCGGAGGCATGGATCATATTGTGGCCCGGGCTGGTCGCGTAATCACCCCTGATTGAACCAGGCACGGCTTCCGCAGGGTTAGTTGCGCCAACCATAGATCTTACAATTTCAACCGCATCCATTGATTCAAGAATCATTATAACGGATGGCCCGCTCGTAATAAAGGAGATGAGATCCTTATAGAACTCTTTCCCTCTGTGTTCCTCATAATGCTTTTCCGCTGTTTCCACGGAGATCCTGGTCAGCTTCATAGCCGTTATCTTCATACCTCTTCGTTCAAATTTTGATATAAGCTGACCGATCAGCTCTCTCTGTACCGCATTCGGCTTAAGAATTACAAGTGTTTGTTCCATTCAAACCCCTTTCATCAGTTCGGATAATATGCTTAGCTTTCAGTTGAACGCAATGTTGTTTTTACTTATTGCTGATTGTATCATTGCATGAACAATAACAGCCTCTCGAAAGGAACCAACATGCCCAGTTTCATATCCACAAGAGTATTATACAGGCACAGCTCTGGAACTGTATCTTCGCTGAGTGTTCTTTTTCTGACCATATTCATTCTTCCCGCTGTATGCTTCGGTTACGGATTTCATGATGCGCTGAATTACGGAAACAGTATTGATATAATCAGCATCAGATCAGCGGCTCTTGTCGGTATCAAAGTATTTGGTTCCCAGGGTGCAGCAGCAGTATTCCTTAACCCCGCTTCTCTTTCCGGCGTTAACAGCTTCAACATTACTGCTTCCACTTCTTCAATAGCATGGAGAGAGGAAGTTAACGACAGTACAAGCACCGTGCAGCGTTCCGGTACAGGAACTGGTTCACTTACAGGCGCTGTGGCGTTCCGGACCGGATCGGATTTTGTTATTGGAGCCGGTGTGGCAAAGGTATCCGATCACCAGTACAAAGGAACACATTTTCTTCCCGATGATCCCGCTCATCCGGGCATAGATATTGTTGAAATGCTGGAATCAGAAGGCGGATTGTGGGAAGCGGCAGGCGGAGCAGCCTGGAGTTTCACTGACAACATCTCGGCAGGAGTGTCCGCCGGATTGAGGTTCGGTGAAGTCAGTTACGAATATGTGTACGATGAGAAATACACTCCTTACGTAGATTCGACGCATGCATGGAGCTGGGATGTTTCCGAGGCATGCTATCATGCTGGACTCATTATCGCGGATGACGAATTAAGCGCAGGATTGTGCTACACTTCAGGAACCTCGGATCACTATTACTCCAGACTTTCAATTGCAGGGCGAGCCAGAGCCGAGCATATAGGTAATTCTACAATGGGCTTTGAAGGTGAAATAATCGATCCGTTCAATAGCAATTTCTTTATTGGAAAGCTCTCCCTTGAGACTCCCATAAGGGAAAATATGAATATGTATGCCGGTGTCGGATTCAATGAGGGTGAGAATATGAACCGTGTGGGTCTTGCATTCTCCGTCGGGGGAAATTACCAGCTGGGTCGGGTAAGAATCGACTGCGCATTGTCTCATAGCGGAAGATCCAGAAACAGCACTGCGTTCCCGGATGAATATTCGGATTATGTTGACGATTCCTGGACTCACTTCTGCATTGGTCTGCAGTATGTAATCTAGTCATGGCTGTTTCATTCTTATTTGATGAGAGCTGATAGGATGAATAAAAGTACAGCAGGCTCCCAGCATTCACGTGGATGGGTAAGGGTCAGCTGGGCTCCGGATTCAGGTGTGTCATTTGTTTCCGGAGACTGTGAAGGACTCCTGGGGGTGAGCGCGCGAAGGCTTATCAATTCAACTGACCCCCTTACTCTTCTTCCCCCTGAACTGGCAGCTGTTCTTGCCGGCGGAATGCCGGATATCCCGGTTCATCTATCCACATCATCCCTCACAGGGACAATTACCACAGTAAAAGACCAGGCTGAGGTAGTTATTTTCGGTATTCCGGGATTTCAGAACCGCACCAGTATCATGCTCGATGAACTCGGTGCGGGTATTGTGGGGACCGATAGAACAGGCAGCATCACACTCTGGAACAAAGCTATGTCCGGTATATTCAGGATACCACAGAAACATGCGATTGGCAAGAACATACAGGATGTTCTGGTTTCGCCGGTACTGTATTCCTGGGATAATGTCGAAAAGAAGGTTTTGGACGGCAAACAGATTAAAGTTGTCTGCCATCCTGACACCCAGCGCAGAATAGAGTGTACATTTTCTCCGGGCAGCAGCGGTATGGTTGGAACCTGTTTC
>JBDLJP010000289.1:0-2903 GCA_039714295.1 Candidatus Fermentibacterota bacterium | reverse complement strand
CCTGCAGCCTCGTACTGGACTGCGGTTCTGGAATAGAGATGCGGCTGGAAAACAACAACAGTTTTTCCATCTGATACCTGCGAAACCCCCTGAAGGGCGGCTTCGATCTCGTCCGGATGATGAGCGTAATCAGAGAGGACTACCGCCGAACCCAGGGTTCCGATCCGCTCAAGCCGTCTTGATACTCCCGGAAAAGATTCAAGGGCCAGCACAGAGGCTTCAGTCTCAACACCTGCTTCTGAGGCAAGAGCGATAGCTGTCTCGGCATTTCTCAGGTTGTGATCCCCGGGAAGAGGAAGATACCCCTGAATTCCGTCAATAGCGTATTTCTGCCGCCATTTATCCGTTTCAAGAGCCCGGCAGAACACCGAACCTTCCGGTCCGGTTGTTACAATATTTCTATCAATTCTTCCGGCCCATTTTGCTAGATCTCTGTTTATGAACGGAACGATGACAGTTCCGCCCGGACGGGTCATCTCAAGGAACATGCCGAATGCGACCGAAAGAGCTTCAGGAGTTCCGTAACACTCCAGGTGTTCTATTGCGAAGGATGTGACAGCTGCCGAAGCAGGTCTTAATCTCAGGAATGTTCTGTCATATTCATCAGCTTCAACAACCGTTAATATGGATCCGGGTCTGAAATTCCCGTTCCACGCGCTGACTGCCCCGCCAACCATAACTGTCGGGTCGTATCCTGTTTCCTGCAGTATCCATCCTGTCATGGCAGTTGTGGTCGTCTTGCCATGAGCACCAGCTATAGCCAGCAGGTGAGAATCATTGGCGAGCTCAGCGAGTGCTTCGCTTCTTCGCAGAACAGGAATTCCCTTTTTTCTGGCACTCAGGATCTCAGGATGATCCGAAGGAACTGCTGCACTGAAAACGACTCTGTCAGCTTTTTCAATATGAACAGGATCGTGTTTATCCAGAACGACAATCCCTGCTTCCATAAGTTCGGGGAGGTTTTCTCCTGGATCCCTGTCGCACCCGCTGACTTCAAAACCTCGATATCGATACCAGAGGGCAAGAGAACTCATTCCACTCCCGCAGATCCCGATCAGGTGCACTCTATCGATCATCGCCTGCCCTCCTCTGCAGCGCTGATAACTATCTCCGCGATTGTATCCGCCGGATTGACAGGCATGATTTCCTCCAGAGATGTTTTCATTCTCTGACTCATGTTCTCATCCTCAAGCAGAGAGTTTATGATCTTCCAGAGACCATCGGTGCTGGTACTGTCCTGAATGGAAAGGAAAGCTCCACCCTTTTCAGCTGTCTCCAGAGCGTTCCACTTCTGATGATCATCAGCTGCGAACGGGTACGGTATGTAAAGAGCCGGGATCCGGAACCATGTCAGTTCCGCTACTGTCATCGCCCCCGAACGGGCAACCGCCACATCAGCAGCTGAATAGAGAAGAGCGGGATCATCCGAAAAACCGATTACTTTCATCATCGCCAGATCGGACGATTCATTTAATATTCTATCTTTGTCTCTGGTACCGCACTGAAGCAGCACATATACGCTTTGCGGAGCGCCGAGAGCTGCATCATTAATTGCTCTCGCGCCCTGACTTCCGCCCAGAAAAAGAACAACCGGAACGCCGTCGGGAATACTCAATTTCTCCCTTGCGTAACTTCTATCGTATTTTTGAAGTGAAAACCTGACTGGATTTCCAGAGTAAACCGCTCCCTTCCTGAAACCGGAAGCAGCCGAGTGAAAACCTGTAAGCACTTTATCCGCAAAGCGGGAAGCCAGTCTGTTAGCTCTTCCGGGAATACTGTTCGATTCATGTATTACTGAGGGAATACCAAGGCTGCGCGCGGCAATAACCGGAAAAAATGACGGATAGCCTCCTGTCGCAAATAGAACGGAAGATCCCAGTCTGCGAAGCAGTTTTCTTGTCCTGAGGAATTCCCTTGCAGCCCGCAGGGGCAGAAGTGCAATATCTAGTACGCCCCTGTCGATCCGCGGCGGGTTCAGTATGTGCACCGTATCACCGAATTGACTGTACATTCTTCTGTCAACAGGTCTGGGGGTCGCGATAAAATCGATGGCTGCATCCGGACGCTTCTCCCAGACACCCTCCGCAACGGCAATTGCAGGGCTTATGTGACCGCCGGTACCGCCACCTGCTATTGCAACTCTCATCTATCTATCCCCTCACTGGCAACTCTGGATACAATTCCCAGAGTTCCGATGGTAACCATGAGATTCGACCCTCCCCAGGACACTAGCGGGAGTGGCATACCTGTGGAAGGGAAAATTCTTGTAACCACTGCAATATGAATGAACATCCCGAGAGCAATTGAAGCTATCAGGCCTCCTGCAACCAGATAGCCGAACAGATGATCAGCGTTTTCAGCAATAGTCCATCCTGACAATAGCAGCAGAAGCAGCAGGGTCAGTATCAGAAGAACACCGGCAAATCCTGATTCCTCTCCTATTACTGCGAGTATGTAATCCGAGAATGCTTCAGGCAGAAAACCTCTCTGCTGCCTTCCCCTCCCGATACCCCTTCCCATTATTCCTCCGCTTCCCAGAGCGATACAGGCCTGCTCAGGCTGATAAGTTGACGCTTCTGCAGCGTTCCCCGGCGAAAACCAGCTGACCAGCCGTTCCCTGCGGTATTCGGACGAAAAAACCACCACAGAAGCCATCGCAAGCATGAGAAGGAGAAGTACCAGCATATCCTTGAACCTGGATTCAGCCAGGAACAGGACAGTGAGCATTACAATCAGAATGTACATCCCCCCTGCAAAATCTGGCTGAGATGCAACCAGAGCCGCAGGAATTATGCCGAGAAGCGCAAGCCAGACTACACCGATACCCGTCCTTGCGCGGATAACACCATCTGAAACCAGGGAAGCAGCGAGTATAACGTATGAAATTCGCACAATTTCCGACG
>JBDLJP010000288.1:0-2907 GCA_039714295.1 Candidatus Fermentibacterota bacterium | reverse complement strand
ATAGCGAGTGTAGCTGCTATTGGTGCATTCGCTGATCAAGATGCGAAACAACCGGCTGAAGCAGCGGAAGGACCGGCAGATGAGATACATGACGAAGTATCAGCGCTTTTTGATGAATCACTAGGTGGAGACTTATTTTCATCCGAACCAGCTGAAGAGCCCGTTACAGAAGAAACAGTCGCTGCCTCGACTGAAGAGCCTGAGGAAGAATCACTGATCAAGAAGATTCTTCCCTTTGTGGTCGAAAGCCTTGGAGGGGGAATTCAATTATTACCGGAAAGATCGCGGTTCAATATAATTGACTACAATAACGCGGAAGTATATTTCGCCATACGGATAACCATGGAATTCATGACAGAAACCCCGTTCGATGTAGTGACAACCGTAAGCACTGCAAGACAAACCGAGGAGTTAAGATACACCGATTGGCTAAGAGTGGAGTGGGACCTGACCTTCGACAAGGATGATCTGAAGGTCATAAGAGGTGAGGATGAGATAAATCGGGGAGACTTCCTGTCAGGAGGACCGCCACTGGTCTTGACCGGGATCAGGGTCATCTACACAGATACGGATGTTTCACCTATGAACGATAAGTTCTTCCTCAGGGTCATAGACTCATACGGAAGGATCTTCGAGAACACAACATCAGGCGGTTTCGATATCTACTTCGAAATACCGACCAACGTCGACTCGGGGAAATATGTCTTCGAGATCAACATCATCATAAAGCCAGATTTCGTTGAGAAGACCCAGGATCTGTCGATCATCCCTGACTTCTACGTGGCACTCGATTTCCAGGGACCAGAAGCTCCGCCTAACCTGGCATTCCATGCAGATGATATCATGGATCCGGAAGGAAGATGGGACAATGATGAACAGGTTTGGGCCACATGGGACCCCGCTTTCGACTCACAGGTAGGCATCGACCACTACGAGTTCATGATAGAAGGACCAAACGGATTCTTCTACGTCAACTCTACAGACCTGCTCGAGATAGAACTCATGCTCGCTGACGACGGAATATACAACTTCTACGTTTGGGCGGTCGACAAGGTCAACAACCCGGGTGCAAGGTCAATTGTGACCATCGTAAAGGACTCGGGAGAACTCGTGTTCAACGGAGCTACTCCATCATACATCGGACAGCAGTGGTTCAACAGCAAGGACGTTACCATGATGATGAAGGTAACAGACATCGTACAGCACTTCAACGGACCGCATATCAAGCTCTCAACACTGCAGTTCGCAGTCACAGAGAGCATGACAGAAGCTGCAAGAGATGATCCGAACCTTGTATGGAAGAGACCTATCTACAACATCGTTCAGGAAGAAAAAGAAGGAATGTTCTACACTTACACGGTATCCGTGAACATTCCCAACCTGAACGAGGGCAAAGACAACTTCGTATGGTTCAAGGTCATGGATGAAGCTGGGAACGAGGGAATGACAGCACTTATCGATACTGCGGACCCCAACTACGAAGAGAACGCGACGATCTACAACCCAGCGAACATATGGGTGGATATCACCGCACTCACTTACACGGATGCGCTGCCGGCCATCGACGACCAGCCGCTCCAAGAGAACATCGTCACAGCTTCCGTGGTCGTCAACGACCTGGGTGCAGGCGTGGAAGGATCATCCATACAATACTCCGTATCAAGGGACGGATTGACAAACTACGGAGGATGGATCTCGGCCAACATCAACACGGACGGAACCACCATCATTGCAGAGACCGTATCAGAACTACTGTTCCAGCCAGGCTCAACCAACTACATCAGATGGAGAGCAAAGGACGTTGCAGGAAATGGTTACACCATCTCAGAGGACTTCCAGATCTCAACCATACCGAGGAAGGTCAACAACCCACCAGTGGCAGAGATATCACAACCGGAAATGCAGGCTGTATTCGATACAAAGGAAACCATCACATTCGATGCTTCCGGAAGCTCGGACCCAGACCCACTCAGCGTACTCTCATACAGCTGGGTCCTGGCCAATAAGGACGAGATCAGCAAGGAAGCAACATTCGATATTCCTGCTTCCACACTCGAAAGAGGAGTCCACGTCGTTACACTATACATCTCCGACGGAGAATACACGGTGACCTACTCCATATCCATCTACATCAAACAACACATGGACGAGATAGATACGGACAACGACGGAGCTACCGACGGGGTCGATGCTGATGACGACAACGACGGACTTCTGGACGAAGAGGAACTGGTCAAGGGAACAAACCCCAGACTCAAGGACTCGGACTCGGACGGTGTCAACGATCTCATGGACGAAAAACCACTCAACCCCGAGATCGGACTGCCAGACGAAAGAGAAGGAGAATACTCATACTGGGATGTTCTCATACTCTTCATTATACTCGCAGTGTTCATAATCCTCATCGGATCCATGGTCGTTTTCAAGAGAAAAGCGTCCATGGAAAGGGAGAGGGTAATGAGAAAGGTGACACTGGAAGGGAAAATAGTTCAGAGATACGAGGTCCTAACAGGTATCGAAGCACCACTGCTGCCACAGGTCAAGGAAATGGGTGTTTCACTACCACCGGTAGCAGCTCAGCAGGTCGCACCGATCAAGAGAGCTGCTTCACTGACAGAAACACCAACACTCCCGCCAACAGCAGAACCAGCACCTCAGCCTGCTCCCGAGCCCGCACCTGCGCCTGCAGTTGCCACACCTGAACCCGCACCTGCTCCCGAAGGAGCACCGGGTCAGGGGGCCAACTGTGACCTGTGCGGATCAGCGATCGATGTCCCGGCCGGTGCTACATCCGTCGAATGCCCGCTCTGCGGCGAGAAAAAGAACCTATAGACAACATAACATCGTTCTTGACCGAGGACGATAGGGGGCCGGTCCCATGCCGGTCCCCATTTTTATTTAATCCTG
>JBDLJP010000287.1:0-2913 GCA_039714295.1 Candidatus Fermentibacterota bacterium | reverse complement strand
CTCAGAGAATCCTGCACGATAATGCTCTCTGTCTCCGATGAATCGACTGCAGAAACAGAATCCTCAGGTGCTGTAATTGAATCGGAAGATACCGGTCTCAGGTCGATCGAAACCGAATCAGGCAGAAGAATCACTGTGTCCAGAGTAACGGTATCCTCTGCAGGAGGTTCCGGCTCTTCCGTAACTGCTGTGACCGGCAGTGAATCAGAGAAAGAGGAATCCTGATCGATCATGAGATCCGCCATTGTGATCGAAAGGTCCTGCTCGAGCAGAAGAATGGAATGATCCGGATCAAGTCTTCTTATCTGCTGCAGCTCAAGGAACAGGTCCTCTTCCATATTGTTTCTGTAGTAGAGGCTTGCAAGTCTTACACGGAATTCAAGGCTGTCGGGATAAATCGCCCTCATTTCAAGATACGAGGCAAGAAGCTCCAGATCTTTCTCCGGCAGGCTGTGAAGAGAAGTGATTCTTTCCGCAGTTCCTTCTCTTTTGAGCTCCGGAGGTACAAGGATCATGACAGCTGCCGCCATCAGGGAAAGCATGGAATAGGATATCACTTTCATCAGAGCTTTTCTTCTGAGCCTGATTATCTCACTGTCGGGTCTGGGATCCATACTGGCATCCATCGGTACTATCTTTGACCCTGAGATCATCTGCAGGAGCGTCTTTCCGCTTCGAGGTACACGGATCAGTCCGATGCAGAAAATGAACAGAAGCGGAGGCGTGAAAAGAAGCCTTCTCAAAGTCTGCCACTCTGAAGGCCTGTAGCCGTTCAGGCTGATTTCACCAAGACCGAATGCCTCAAGGGGAGACTGTCCCCTTACTCCTGCCCGGGAGTGTTCCAGCCATGCCAGCATGGTCACGGCAAGAAAATAACTGACCGGCAGCAGAATAAACCAGTTTCCCGAAATCAGATTCAGGACAGTATTCAGAAGCAGTGTCCAGGAGAGAATAACTGTGAGCTCGAGAACGTACAGTCCGGTCAGATGACGTATTCCGGGTGATATTCGATTAAGAAGAGCGTATTTTCTGGCAGTGACAGTCATTTTCCGGACTCCTGTTCAATCAGCATCGCGTCTCCGTAACTGTAGAAACGATATGACTCATCAATTGCATGCTGATAGACCTCCATCATGAACTCATACCCCATGAACGCTGCAACAAGGCAGAGGAGAGAGCTTCCTGGAAGATGAAAATTCGTTATCAGAGCATCCACATTTTTGAATTTGTACGGAGGGAATATAAAGATTTCAGTCTCACCCGATATAGACTCGTCTGATTCGATGTCGATAGATTCGAGAACTCTTGTTGTAGTTGTTCCCACAGCTACTATTCTTCCGCCCGCACGCTTCGTCTTTCTTATTGCCGACAGACTATCTGCGGAAATGAAATATTCCTCCGGATCAAGACTGTTCTCTGCCAGGGTCTCCTGACGAAGCGGCTGAAAGGTGCCAGGTCCTACATGCAGAGTTACATGTATGCTGTTCACGCCTGCGATCTGAAGGTCGTTCAGAAGATCCGGTGTGAAATGAAGCCCCGCAGTGGGTGCCGCTACCGCTCCGGTTTCCGATGCGTAAACGGTTTGATATCTAGTATCGTCCAGTTTCTCCGGGTCCCGTTTTATGTAGGGAGGCAGCGGAACCTGCGCAGTTTCCCGGAGCTTCTGTTCCGTATCCCGCCCGGGGTTGAAGCTGATGACCGTTCTTCCGTGCGTTAGACGCTTTTCTACAGTACAGTAAAGACCGTTCCCGAACTCCAGCTTCATTCCCGGTTTAGCCGCTCTGCTCGGGCGGACAAGTGCTTTCCAGGTATTACCTTCCTGTTTTTTCAGCAGAAATACTTCCGCCTTACCGCCCGTTCCGGACTTTCTGCCTTTAAGTCTGGCTCTAAACACCTTTGTATTATTAAGGACCAGAAGGTCACCCGGTGCAAGGAAAGAGGGAAGTCTGCTGAAAACAGTGTCTTCCAAACTGCCCTTACTGACATCAACCGCCAGGAGCCTGCTGCCAGCTCTGTCCTTCAAAGGTTTCTGAGCGATCAGTTCCGGCGGGAGATCGTAATGCATGCTGGTTCTGGAGAGTCTTTCTGTATTCATCAGGACAATGGAAGCCGGACAGTGAACCATGTCCCGAATCCCGATGTGCTGCGGACACTGACGGTACCGCCCATCTGGTTTGTGAAACTCTTCACTATCGTCAGCCCTATTCCAAGCCCCGCCGCGTATCTGCTGGAACTGCTGCCTGTGTAGAATCTGTCAAAAACGTTTGGAATGTCTTCAGAGGCAATCCCCTCTCCGGTGTTGAAGACCTCAAGGACCCAGTGATTCCTGCCCTCCAATCTGACTTCCAGCCTGACGGATCCTCCGGGTTTGTTATGTTCTATTGCATTGTTAACCAGATTACCGATGATCTGTTCAAGCCTGGATCTGTCGAAAAAGGCAGTGAACGGCTCAGGAGGAAGTTCAGCGGTCACGGTGATATCCTGGCTTCTGCCTTTCTCTGAAAGGGCGGGAAGCAGTGTGGAAACTGCCTCCGAAGGATCGGCCCAGGATGTCTCGATACTTCCCTCGCTCAACTCGATCTTCATGAAATTCAGCATCCGCTCCGCGTACTCGACAAGGTTAACAAGAGCGGTATTCATCGAATCAAGTGATTTCCTCTGGTCTTCAGTCAGTTTCCCAGTCTTTTCCGACATGAGAATATCCGTCTGACCTCTCAGAGTGGTAATCGGAGCTCTCATACGGTAGGAAAGACTCATCAGGAGATCTTCCAGCCCGGGGATATCACTGTCGGCTTTATCATCCCTCTGGATGCCTTCGTCATCCCTGAGTCCTCGGCTGTCTCTGAACAGCCACAGCGAAAGAGCTGTGCCGATTGTTTGAAGAAATCTTCCCAGAGGGTATCCGAAGGCATC
>JBDLJP010000286.1:0-2928 GCA_039714295.1 Candidatus Fermentibacterota bacterium | reverse complement strand
TACGTCCACCGGTATTTTGCTGACAGCCTGAACCGCATCTGTATGAAAAAGCGCGCCGGCTTCATGTGCTATGCGGGCTACTCTCTCAACAGGCATTATGACACCGGTTTCGTTGTTAGCCATCATTATGGAAACAAGACCGGTCTGTTCGGGGATTACGTGTTCAAGAGAGTCCATATTCAGGGTTCCGTCACTGTTGACTTCCGCAAGTCGTACAGGGTGGCCTTTATTCTTAATGTACTCAGCCGTTTCAAGAACTGCAGGGTGTTCGACAGTTGATGCAACAAGACCTGGTTTAAGGGGGTTTATCTCAGTCGCTCCGATCAACGCCATGTTATCACTTTCGGTTCCGCCCGATGTAAACACGATCTCTTCGGCATTGGCTCCAAGCAGGAATGCAACCTTCTCCCTTGCCGATTCAATATCTTCCATGAGATCGCTTCCAAAGGAATGGAAGCTGGATGGATTTCCGAACCTTTCCGAAAGAAAGGGAAGCATCGCATCCAGAACTTCCGGTGCCATTCTTGTTGTGGCATTGTTGTCCAGGTAGGCTTTCATCGGACGACCGTAACTTTCACTTTTTTCCCGGTGTGATGCTGAAGCTCTTTCTCCAGCACCGCTGCAACGGTGTCCTCATCTCCACCGGAAAGGCTGACTGACACGCGCATGGGATGAATGTGTTCAATCCTGATGGCTCCATCTGCCGCGGCCCCTGCAATGTCTGGGGGGATCTCTCTGAGAATTGAGGTAAGATGCTCCGCTACGCTGTCCCTCCTGTGTCTGAAATCATCAATCGCCATCGAAAGAGCTTCATGCCCCATTACAGAGCAGTGATACTTCTCCTCGGGCATTCCGCCGAGAAATTCCACTATCTGATCATTGCTGATAGCAAGCGCCTCTTCCAGAGTTTTTCCCTTTGCTATTTCTGTAAGGGCAGATGCAGCGGCAATAGCTCCCGCGCAGCCGAAGGTCATGAATCTGATCTCCGCGATCCTGTCTTCGTCATCCACCTTAATATCAAGAGTCATGGCATCACCGCACTGAGGAGAACCTACTTCTGAATGGCAGTCGGGATCCAGCAACTGCCCCGAATTTCTTGGATTCATGAAGTGATCCATGAGCTTCTTTGAATACTTCCACATTGCTATGTTCCTAAAAATTCTTCTGTGTAAGGTCTTCCAGCGTTCTGTCCTTCATATACGAGTAGTACATATTCCTGAGCGTCAGCCAGAGAGGCCTTGTTACACACTTGTCCGCAAGTGTGCAGGTTGTCTGTTTGAAGCCTTCCTCAGGAGAACAGCTCGTTTCCCCTGACATGCAGTTCGCCGGAAGAAAGTCCGCTTCAAGAACATCAACAACATCGAAGAGACTGATCTCTTTGGGAGGCAGTCCGAGAACATACCCGCCGCCCGGCCCTCTTTTTCCCTTGACTAATCCATTACTCCTGAGCAGACCGAAAATCTGTTCAAGGTAGCGTACCGAGACCTGCTCCTGCTCTGACAATAGGGCCAGGGATACTGGCTGTACATGGCCACTATTTGCCAATCTGGCCATCCGGGCGAGAACACGCAGTGCGTAGCGGCTTCGTGTCGATATAAGCATAATTCATTTCCCCTTTTTCCTGTCGGAATATGAGTATATACAAATGTTAAGTTTCGTCAAGTCGTGTGTTTTCGCCGATAGAACTTTTTCGACAGCACACTTCCAACTGCAATAGCGACAGTACCAGCCATCATGAGGAACAGAGCCAATCTCAGGGCGGCAGGGAGGGGGTCTCCTGTCGTTCCGGTTCCGGCAAAAAACAGATCCAGGTCAAGCATGATCGAAGCGGGACGGTAGTTGCCACGGTTGCTTATAACAAGAGCATAGCTGCCCAATCCCGGAACTGGAATCTCAAACGGACCCGAAGGTGTTGAAAGATAGTTCAGCGTATCGACTGCACCCGCATTGCTTCTCCACCTCACATAATCATCTATATGAAGGAGTATCAACTCAATGGATGCTGTGTCCGGGCTGATGCTGATGATCCCCTGCAGGCTTGCACTGTCAGACAGATGCAGAGGGACCGAGAATCTTACGGTTCTGTACTGGGCAACAGGTATTTCAATTGTTTCCTGCATCAACAGAGAATTGCTTCCCGCGTTCAGCAGACCGGTCACGAGAGTGAGGACAAGCATTAGAACCTTCAGGGTTTTCAGACAGTATTCTCCATATCAATCTCATCGTGGTCAGCAGTGGCGGAGTAGAGCCTTCCAAGAGCGATCCCCTGGATAATCAGGTAGAGTCCTACCAGCAGAGGAATAAACCCTGTTCCAGCTGCAACCAGAGGAAGAACTGATGAATCCGCGGCTTTCTCGATTGCTTCAGCGGCCATTGAGAGATGCTGTGTGGCTTCGCTGAAGGCCTCCTCGGTGGAAAAAAGATCTCCTGCCAGGGAGTCTACTCCGTCTGCAACTTCTTCAAGGATAGGCTCGAGAGGCTGCAGCGTGACGGATAGATGTTCCATTTGGGATATCATTTCTCCCGATGAATAATAAGTATTGTACAGGCTGGAAATGGCTTCAGAGAAGTAGTTACCGCCTAACATAGAGGTGATGGTTGGCGGAAGGTTTTCAAGGCTTTCCCCCACAGTGAGAACCAGCCTTCTTAAATCCTCGGTTGTCTCGCTTATATTGTTAATCGTAATCCAGGTTTCCTGAACAATCTCCTCCATGCTTCTTATTGAATTACTGACTTCGCTTACAAGAGAGGAGGATGTCCCGAAATCCTTTCCTATCAGTTCAATCGCTGCATTTGCGCTGTGAAGCCCTTCCGATATAGAGACAAGACTGCCCCTGACAGGACTCCAGGCGGTAAATGCAAATATGATAATAGCTGTCCCTGCCGTAATGGCAATAACTCCGAGAATCCATGAGAGCAGGATGGAAA
>JBDLJP010000285.1:0-2948 GCA_039714295.1 Candidatus Fermentibacterota bacterium | reverse complement strand
TTCCTCCGAGATTGCCCTCTTCGATGTACTTCTTCGCGTTATCCCAGGCACCGCCCGCATTAGACATGAAAATAGCAAGAAGTACTCCGGAAACGATTGTTCCCGCAAGAACCCCGCCCAGGGTTTCAGCACCGGCATCACCGAATGCAAAGAAAATGATAACCGGAATAATGATGGCAAGAACACCGGGCAGAATCATTTCCTTGAGTGCGCCCGTTGTGGCTATTTCTATACACCTCTGAGTATCCGGTTCGGCTTCTTTCTCCATAAGTCCCTTGATCTCGCGGAACTGTTTTCGCACTTCTTCAACCATATCCATGGCGGTACGGCCGACAGCCCTTAGAGTTATGGAAGCGAAAACGTAAGGAAGAAGCGCACCAAAAAGCAGCCCTGCGACAACGTTTGATTTGAGCAGATCTATTGTCTCCAGTCCGGTTGATGCTGCGTAAGCGCTGAAGAGCGCAAGGGATGTCAGGGCTGCAGAGCCGATGGCGAAACCCTTGCCCATAGCGGCAGTTGTGTTGCCGAGAGAATCAAGCTTATCGGTTTTCTGCCTGACTTCCCCCGGGAGTTCAGCCATTTCAGCTATACCGCCCGCATTATCGGCCACAGGCCCGTAGGCATCAACCGACATTGTCATTCCAACGTTCATCAGCATGCCAAGAGCAGCCAGAGCAATTCCGTACAACCCGGCGAAGTGATAGCTGATCATGATGGCAGCCGCTACGAACAGGATCGGGAAAATGGTTGATTCCATACCAACTGCTATTCCCTCAATGATGCAGGTTGCGGGGCCAGTCTTAGTACTCCCGGCGATTTTCATGACGGGTCCGCGGCTCGTGTAGTATTCCGTTATCAGACCTATTGCGGTTCCGGAGATAACACCGCATACCAGAGCCCAGAAAACACCCATGCTGACCTGGAAGAAAAGAATTGCCCCCAGAGCAAGCATTATCGACAGACCTGTGCTTATGAATGTGGAATTCCTTAGAACCGTAGCCGGGCTGCCCTTTAGGCTGAGCATCTTAACCGAAACAACTCCGGCAATACTGGCGAGTGTACCAAGCGCGGCAAGGATTATCGGTAATGCGATAAGCGTCTGTGCGGTGGCGCTGGAAGCAGCTGGAATCAGTCCGGCGGGAATACCCGTCAGGCTGAACCCGAAAGCCAGGACGATTGCCGCGATAATACTGCCGACGTAAGATTCAAAAAGATCGGCACCCATACCGGCTACATCACCTACATTGTCACCGACATTATCGGCAATCACCGCAGGGTTGCGGGGATCATCCTCCGGTATTCCGGCTTCAAGCTTCCCGACAAGATCGGCACCTACATCAGCGCTCTTAGTGAAGATACCTCCGCCGACTCTGGCGAAAAGAGCTATAGAACTGGCACCCATACCGAAACCAGCGATATTCTCGAGCGATATGGCACCCAGTATCGATTCAAGGAATTCCTTCGCTGGAATGATATTGCTGTAAAGAAGATAGAATATCGACACCCCGAGAAGTCCAAGTGTTGCCACAGCAAGCCCCATGACACTCCCGCTCTTGAATGCTACCGACAGAGCCTTTGAAAGACCTGTCCTGGCAGCATCGGTAGTTCTGACATTCCCTAATGTCGCAGCGTTCATACCGACATAACCGGCGATCATACTGAATCCTGCACCGCATACAAATGCGATTGCGGTTCCCGGGTCAATACCGAAGAAAAGGGCGAGACTGACAAAAACTACAAATATCAAGAGGATACGGTACTGTGTTTTCAGATAGGTCATTGCGCCGGAATGGATCAGACCTGCGATGTGAATCATTTTATCGGTCCCGGTGGATTCTTTCTTCAGACTTCTATACCTGAGGCCCGCCACAAGACCGGTCAGTGCTACTATAAAAAGTCCCAGGTATCGAAATACTATCTGGGAAGCAGTCATTTACTCTCCTTTATACATTGAATAATGCTTATTTATACATTGAAATTTCCTGAGATTGTGCCTTTTCTACTCCAGCAGAGGCCTGAGGTCAAGGTGGACTAATCTTTCAGATGCTTGAGGGCATCTATGATACCGGTAGTTGAAAACCCCTCGAGGATGGAAACTATTTCAACCCGACCTCCGCGGGATATGACGACATCCGCTCCGACAACGGATCGAACCTCGTAATCCCCTCCCTTTACAAGAATGTCCGGTTTAATCTCTTTGATAAGCTTTAGCGGTGTATCCTCTTCAAAAGGAACCACATAATCAACCGATCTGAGTTCAGCCAGAAGAGCCATTCGTGATCGCAGATCATTCACCGGTCTGCCGCTGCCTTTGAGCCTGGTTACGGAAGCATCGGTATTCACCCCTACAAACAGCTTGTCTCCGAATGAACGTGCTGTTCTCAGTATATGTACATGACCGGGATGCAGGATGTCAAAGCAGCCGTTGGTAAATACGATAATACCGCCTCCGGCGCGCAACTTATTACTGGTTTCTTTCGCCTCGCTTCTATTCAGTATCCTTTCTTCTTGAATAACGCTCCACCTCCCTGACTATATCGGATGGTGTGACCGCATATACTCCCGGTTCGGAGCAGGTTGCTGCTGCAGCGAAGCTGGATATCCGGACGCCGTCATCAAGAGGAAGGTCAGCGGCAATAGAGAGAGCCATGACGGCAATAACCGTATCACCGGCACCGGAAACATCAAAAACATGTCTTGCTGCAGTGGGTCTGTGAAAGGGTTCAGTATCCTTCCTGCAGAGTACGCTTCCATCTTCACCGAGAGTAATAAGCACCGAACTGGCAGATAGCCTGTCAAGAAGCTGATCACCGGCTTCAATCGCATCATCAACAGTCTTGATCTCCATTCCAAGGGCAAGGGATGTTTCCAGTCTGTTTGGCTTGAAAAGCGTACATCCATGAAATTCGAAGAAATTTATGAACTTCGGATCGACTGCGACCGGAACA
>JBDLJP010000284.1:0-2949 GCA_039714295.1 Candidatus Fermentibacterota bacterium | reverse complement strand
GTACAGGCACGGCTGCAGGCATTTCATAGGAGTGGGCAACAGCCTGGTGTACCATTTCTCTAAAGGTACAACCGCCCGTTTCACCGATTCCCCTGCCATGGATCCCCAGAAATATTTCAGGAGCAAGTGGGGAATAAGCTGGAAGAAATTTTTCAAGCAGGTCATTCACCGGAACTCTATCATCTCTCCCCTGCTGCTCGATAAAATCTAATGTACTCAACATTTGAAACAGTAATAACCGTCCGACCCGATGATATTGACATGAACAATCATGTTCATAATTCAAGATATCTGGATTACCTGCTTATGGCTCGTTATGACCAGATGAAAAACAATTACAAAGTAGCCATGGAAGTATTTGTGGAACGGGGATATGCCTGGGTCGTATCGGAGCTGAATATTCAGTACAAACGTCCGATTTTACTTCATGATGCAACGGTAAGGGTGCGAACACAACTGAAAGAATTCAAGGGTGCCAGAGTGCTGATCAATTTCTGGATATTAAAATCTGAGAATGACAAGATCTACGCTCAGGGGCTGGCAAGCTATACAATGATATCCATACAAACAGGCAGACCAACGAGGGTGCCGCAGGATATTGCTGAACAGTATCTGATTTAATGGCTTCTGCGAACGCCCCGCAATAGAATAGTTACGGGGCGTTAATAAATTATTGGTTAAACTCTAGTTCCCGGGCATCTCGTAGAGCTTCCACACTCCGTCCTCAAGGACCATATCAACTTCTTCTTCATCACCCGAGGCAGTTGTGATGAAGACTACAGCCTCGGAGCCGTCTATTTCTGAACCGTTCACCACCAGATCAAGTTTGTCACCCAGTTCTTCAGCCGTTCCCGGGCTTGTGAAAAATGCTGCAAGGAGATCCTCAGAAGTCCAGTTCGCTATTTCATCTTCAGTTACCTCGACTCCCATGGTCTCGAAGTAAGTGACTGACATCTCAGGATTCTCCTTGATGGCAACGAGCTGAACATCCAGTTCACCCAGCGCGTAGCTGGATATGTAACTGGCGGCTGTCGCTCCGTCTGCTGTCTTAACCGCTTCGACGAAAGCTGTCATGGAATCCTCTGGTAATGGGTCTCCTCCGCACGCCATCAAAACAAGCATGACCGTCAGTGAAAGAGCTGTAACAAGTTTCATTTATCCCCCCCCTTGTGGGTGTGTGATCGATCCCGTCTGTCCACAAAACTGTTCTGTCTTCTTTGAGTTACAATACTACGAAGCTTAATTCGATTCAACCCTCTTGTGAACTGATCTGTTCGTATCATGAGCCAATGGATCTTATGTCTTTTGCAGTACGCTTGTCTTCTCCGGATTATCCGGAATCACTGTACTCTCCCATCAGATGGAGTCTGGAGGGCACGCCCGGGGGCGCATACTCCAGGACAAGATGATCCGTACTTCCCTGGCGGCTTTGAAGCAGAGCTTCAGCGTAGGCGGAACGGGATTGTGAGTATCTGCCCGAAGCAATCACAAGACCGGATCGACCCTGAACTGCAAGTCCGGGCAGAATCCCGGCAAGCCAGTGAATGTCGGTGTGATTCCTCCAGCTGTCAACAAACACCCTTTGAATCTTTCCACAGAGCAGGTCCTCCGAGAATGTGGTCTTGTTCGAACCTGTCTCTCCGCAGAGAACTGATGTTCTGACGATAAGGGCATGGGGGTCAGTTTTAAGTACAAGTATGTCCGCAACAAGTTTGGTCCATCCGTAAAATGACAGCGGGACAGCTGGTGATGTTTCAGTGTATGGAGGAGTTCCGCCGCTGTAAACAAGGTCTGTTGAGAAGTGAATAAGCCGTTTATCCCGGTCAAGGCAGTATGAAGCCAGTGCGCGCGGCCATAAAGTGTTCAGCATCCAGCTTTCAGCAGGATTATACGCGCAGCGGGAAACAGAGGACACCGCGGCTGTATTCACCACTATGTCGAAATCGTTTTCGAAAAGGGATTCTCTGTCCTCAGGGAGAAGAAGGTCGCATTTGCAGCTTCCTTTTCCTCCGCTCCGGGAAAGGGGAATGATGTCCCAGATATCCGAAAGATCTTCCTGAATAACGGAGCCCAGTCTGCCCGACGCCCCTGTAAGAAGAACCCGGGGTTTCTTCAATTACTCAGTCTTCTCTCCGCGAACGGTTACGAAGGTTGCCGTGGCGCTCGCTTTTTCTTCATCTCCCTGGAGAACCGAAGCTGAAAGTCTCAGAATCGGTCCCCTCCGCTCAACAAGTTCAGCTTCCACCCTTACAGCTGTTCCGGTAAGAACCGGTTTTTTGAACTTAACCTGCATGCCGGCAGTAGCGCAGAATCCCGCGACGCTCATGCCGGCGTAGGCCATAGCCTCATCAAGGAGAGTCGATATCAGCCCTCCGTGAACAACTCCGCTGTAACCCTGGTGACGCTTTTCGGGGGTCCAGAGGATCGTTCCCTTTCCATCCTTCCCCTCAGGCTTCAGCTGCAGCCCGAAGGGATTTTTCTCCCCGCACACGAAACAGTACCGGTCATCATCAAAGACATCGCTCATTCCGTCTCTCCTACAAAAATGCCCCCGGTTCCGAAATAAGGTACTCGAAAATACCTTCGGTTCCCACGACAATGCTGCTGGATTCCCCCATCACGGTTTCAAGCGCCTCCAGGGATCGGATGAAACTGTAGAAATCGGGATAACTGTTGAATGCTTCAGCGTAAATTGCCGCAGCGGTACTGTCAGCGATTCCTCTTATAGTCAGCGCGGACATGTTTGCCATAGCGGTTATGGAATCAACCTGCAGATCGGTGTTGGCTATTATGACTTCGGACATTCTTCTGCCCTCTGCTCTGTATCGGTTGGAGATCCTGTTCCTCTCCGCCTGCATTCTGGTGAAAACGGCAGCCTGGTTCTCTTCCGGAAGGTCCGCACGTTTTATGCGCACATCTACAATATAAATACCGTAGTCTTCCGCCATA
>JBDLJP010000283.1:0-2952 GCA_039714295.1 Candidatus Fermentibacterota bacterium | reverse complement strand
TCTGTCCGCTGGGTTCTCCTCCGTTCAGAATAAATGTAAGCCTTCCCAGCCACATCATAGCCTTGAAATAGCGCTCAAGCTCCGGGCTGGATGTATAGTGTCCCCTTGGAACATATTGGGAGTAATCCTCCCTGTAGCTCATTACGGGGCTGTCATCGAAACCGGCATGTTCTTCGATCAGCGCTATTTCGGTGTTTACGGCTTGGGCAATGGACTGATCGGGTAGAAATTCCGGATCGAGGAACGAAAGAGGTATGGCAAAGTATGCGGCATTCAGATTGCAGCCCCTGTGAAAATTGCTTTCGTAAAGACTCCTGCAGACGATTTCGAGATCGCCGTAAAGGTAGTTTTCTTCAATATCCTGGAGAATCTGGTCGAAGAATATGTGAAGCATATGCAGAGGAATGCCAGCTGAAACGTACACTGGCTGGTCCAGTGTTTCTATAAGTTCATATGCTCTGATCGGGTTGTTTGTGACATAGAGCGGTTTGTATATGACAAAACCGTTTTCAAGAAGCACTTCGGGAATACTGCCGATACCGGATACATTTATGAGATCATCAAGATTGAGTACTTCCTCCGGGTTCACCGGTAACTCAAGAGAAGGCATATTCGGAAGAACAGTTGATTCAACTCGCTCGAAGAACCGGTCAGCGAATGTTTCAGATATGTTTACTTCCATTGGAAATTGAAGTTCTTCCGCGGGAATATCGTTGTTTGAGCCAAGCATGGTATCTCCTCCGCTGCTGCAGCATGGAACAAGTAGAACAAGAAGAAGAGCCGGAAAAGCATATTCGAATTTCATATCAGTATCCCCTTTCAGCTATTTTCAGATAATACATATATTGACAATTATCTATTCCATAGCAATGAAATGATATTATGTGGAAAGAAGGTCATTTATGAAACAGGTATTAGGTATTCTAGCTGCCGCAGTCGCTGCAGCAGGTGCAGGTGATATATATGTGTGTGAGTATGAATATCAGGCAGATCTGAAAGTATTCGTCGTTGATTACGAGTATCAGGCGGACATATGCGTATTTGCAGTCGATTACGAATACCAGGCTGATGATGACGACTATTTATGGTATTTCGTGGATTACGAGTACCAGTCTGATATCGATATTTACTATGTTGATTACGAGTATCAGGCAGACCTCTGCGTCTATTTCGTAGATTACGAATACCAGGCCGGCTGGGAGGGCGGGAACAAATGGCAGTCAAGGCTTCACTAGAACAGCACTCAGGCAGCAGTGTAACACGCTTCACATGAATCTTGCGGTTTCGCTGGCACTAGCCATATTTCCCGCTCTGATAATAGTAGTTTACTTCTACAGGAAAGACAGGGCAAAGCCGGAGCCGAAAGGTCTTGTCATCAGGATATTCCTGCTTGGGCTTTTATCCATTGTACCTGCGATTTTTATAGAACTTGGTATCGATGAACTGAGAGGTTTACTGAATCCCTACTATCCGATTCTATATCCCGTATTCAAAGCATTTATCATAGCAGGACTGGTTGAGGAAAGCCTGAAGCTTTTCATTGTTAAGAAGTATGCCTTCAGGAAACAGGCCTTCGATGAAGTTATGGATGGAATTGTATATACTGTCATTGCCGGTATGGGTTTCGCCTGCCTGGAAAATGTACTCTATGTCCTGGGAAAAGGTATAACAGTTGGAATTCTCAGAGCGTTTACTTCAATACCGATGCATGCTTCAGTATCGGTTATCATGGGCTACTGGATAGGAATGGCAAAATTCAGCAGAACCAGAGGGTCGAGGTTCAAGCTCATTTTGAAGGGATTCCTTCTTGCTGTGCTGTTCCATGGTCTATACGATCTCTGCATATTCGCTATCCCCTTCTGGAGTGAATATACAGCGCTCGGTCTTCTGCCGGTGCTCGCCTGGGCAATACTTCTGGCGAAGCGCAAAGTAAAAGCAGCACTGAGGGAAGACAGGGAAGCGGGCAGAATCCCCCGGACCTGCTGAACCACAGGCAATACAGGAAGCAATTCATTATATTTTCCTTAAATGACCGGGCAAGGCTCTTCTCGGCTTTGTCCCTTTCTTTAGCACAGATAACATGACACCTGCAGGAGGTGATTAGAGTGAACATCAAAAATGAATTTCAGGATTACGCCGGTATTTTCGCAGGTTCCATCCTGTTTGGAATCGCATATTCATGGTTTCTTTTTCCATTCCGGATATCTCCTGGTGGAGTAGCCGGCCTGGCGCAGGTTCTGTACCACTGGACAGGCGTTTCTGAAAGTATCTGGATGTTCGGTTTCAATGTACCTCTCTTCATTCTGGGCTACCTGGTTATCGGGAAGCAGTTCGGAATAAGAAGCCTTGTGGGAATGCTCATGTCGAATTCAATGTGCTGGTTCTTCCAGCCTTCCCATTTATCATTTCTTTCGAACTACGAAAACCTTGTTCATAATATTGCAGGAGCGGGAGAGCTGCCGCGGCTGGCGGTCTTTTTCACAGGTGAGTCTGAAATGGATATGCTTCTGGCTTCCATAGCGGGTTCTGCTCTGCTTGGCCTTGGTCTTGGCCTGATCTTCAAATACCGGGGTTCCACCGGCGGGACAGATATCCCTGTTGCAATACTGAAAAAGTATACCGGAGTATCAATAAGCACCGGATACTGGATGGTTGAATCTCTCATAATACTGGCGGTCGGTGTTGTATTCAGGAATCCGGTCATCGTAATATGGGCATATCTTAACCTGTTCCTTACAAGCAGAATGACTGATTTCGCCGCCGAGGGAATGCCTTATGTAAAAGCAGTTATGATAGTAACTGAAAAACCGGATGAGGTAAGGGATGCCATTTTTCAGAAGCTCAACAGAGGTGTAACCTTCCTCAAAGCGGAGGGGGGATACAGCAGAAAAGAAAAAGATGTCATTTACGTCTGTATTCATCGCAGGCAGGTTATGATGCTCAGAAGAATAC
>JBDLJP010000282.1:0-2967 GCA_039714295.1 Candidatus Fermentibacterota bacterium | reverse complement strand
TCCTCCTCATGCTGGCTTCAGCCTGGTGGGGGCTGACTTATGCCATTCACTGCTCAGGTATTTTTCATTCATTCGATCTATTCTGGCTGGACGCTACTTACCTCGGTGTTGTAGTAGTACCGACTGCATATCTTGCTTTTGCACTGTATTTCACAGGTAACGGACACAGGCTCACCGGGCGGATCAAAGCAGTACTTGCCATTGAACCTGTTTTGACGCTTTTTCTCCTCTGGACTGATAAATACCATGGTATTTTCTTTACCGATGCGCGCAGTGCCGCGGGTGGCGCGATTCTGAGTGGCGGCCCCTGGTTCTGGGTAAATATAACCTACTCATATCTACTGATCCTGATAGCATTTGTACTCCTCATTCGGTTTGCTTTGAAGTCGTATGGACTTCACAGGAAGCAGACTGTTATTGTTCTGTTCGGATCACTTATTCCATGGGTCAGCAGTGCGATAGGTATTCTGAATGTGAGTCCGTTTTCTGATCTTGATCTGACGCCCTTTGCATTTACACTTACCGGCATTGCGTATGCCTACGCACTCTTCCGATTGAATTTATTGAGTATCGTACCGGTTGCCCGGGATGCTCTTGTGGAGATCATGACCGATGGTTTTTTCGTGGTGGATCTTGAAAATACAATAGTTGATATCAACCTTGCTGCGCAGAAACTGCTGGGACTGCGCAAATCCTCAATCGGAAAGAATGCGGAAGAGCTGTTCGGGAATACCCCTGAGCTGGTGGCAATGTATCGTGATGTGAAAGAGGGAGAGTTTGAATTCTTCACTGAATATTACGGGCAGCGGTATCTTGATATGCGAATAGTCCCTCTCTACGATATTAGGAAAGAATTCTCAGGACGCCTCTTGATTTTCAGGGATATTACCGAGCGGAAAACTGCTGAAATAGAGATTCAGGAGGCAAACCAGCGTTTGCGGGAGCAACTCTCCGAGATCAAAACCCTGCAGAATGAATTGCGCAGACAGGCTATTCGGGATCCGTTGACGGATCTTTTTAACCGGAGATATCTTGAGGAAGCTCTCGAACGGGAATTGTCCAGAGCTCACAGGGAGGATACTCCTCTCAGTATTCTCATGCTGGATATTGATCATTTTAAAGTATTCAACGATACATACGGACACAGAGCCGGAGACGCTGTGCTGCGGGGACTGGGGAAACTGCTGTCCCGGAATACGCGGGAGGGCGGAGACATCGCCTGTCGATACGGAGGCGAGGAATTCGTGGTTGTTCTGATCAATACATCATTGCAGAATGCTTCTCATCGGGCAGAGCAGTTTCGCAGCGGTTTTGAAGCGATGCTGATATCGGTTGGAGAGAATGATCTGACAGCAACTGTATCTATCGGCATAGCAGCCTTTCCTGTTCATGGCGCCACCGGGGAGGAAGTACTTAATGTTGCAGACAGGGCTTTGTACCGTGCAAAAGAAGCAGGCCGGAATCGCGTTGTAGTCTGGAATCCGGAATCTTTTCATTCATAAACTGAGTTTCTTCATCAGCTAGCCTTGCAAGACCTTGTTTTGTAGATTCATGAATTGATTCATATCTGCCTGCGGGACCAGCCCCGCAGTGCCGATCAGCTGATCATGCAGATTACGCGGGAAGGTGATATGTCCTTTGATGTAGTGCTGAGGTCAGGATTCGAGGATTACGACAGAACGGTGCTGATCGATAACCTCGGGGAGATGATAGAACTGGCCGGAGGCTGGCCTGAAACCGTTGTCCCCGGAGCGAAAGTTCTGCTTAAGGTTAACATGCTGTCCGCCAAATCTCCCGAGAGGGCGATAACCACGCACCCTGAAGTTGTAGCCGCCATGGCTGTGCTTCTGAAAAAGGAAGGCTGTAAGGTTGCGGTTGGTGACAGCCCCGGCGGTGCGGTAAAGGGTATACAGCGGTACTGGGAAAATTGCGGTTTTCAGGCTGTTGCAGATGAACTTGGAATAGAACTGATCAATTTTGAAAAATCCGGATCTGTCGAAGTTTCTGTTAAGAATCGAACCTACAATATCGCAAAACCTGTAGTTGATGCCGATGTGCTTATCAATATGTGCAAATTCAAGACCCACGGTCTGTGCAGGCTGACCAATGCAGTGAAAAATGCCTTCGGGGCTGTTCCCGGACTCGGAAAAGCGATACTTCACAGTTATGGAATCAGACCCGCTGATTTCGCCGAGATTCTTGTTGATGTCTACACAATTGTCGATTTCGATTTTCACATAATGGATGCGATTCTTGCCATGGATGGAAAGGGTCCAAGTACCGATGGCACACCGAGATGGGATGGAATACTCGGAGTTGCCCGTGATGGAGTATCTCTGGATATTGTTATGACCGGGCTGACGGGACTGGATCCACGCAAGCTCAGAACGAACAGAGTTGCCCTTGAGCGCGGACTGGGTCTGACCCCTGAAAAAATAGAGACAAGCGGCAGAGAGGATTGTGTGCTGAAGGATTTCCGGATACCTGGAGAGAGCTTCTACAATTATCTGCCATCATTACTTGGAGGTATTGCCCGGTTCCTTTTCAAGAAACCTCCGGTTGCCACGGATAAATGCGTCGGATGCGGAATATGTGAGCGGGGGTGCCCGGTTAACGCTATAACTGTTACAGATGGAAAGGCAGTGATGAACAGGAAGAAGTGCATAATGTGCCTCTGCTGCCATGAACTCTGTCCCGAGCATGCCGTAAAGATCCGTATTCCTCTGAGCAGGAGCTGAGATGGGATCTGAAAGAAAAGTCACTCTGCTTCACAGAATTGAATACTATCTTACCCGTACGGTAATATTCTTTGCGGGACTTCTGCCCCTCAGATGCGCCATTGCTCTGGGCGGTGGTCTAGGCTGGACAGCATGGAGTATTTTTGGTGTGCGCAGGAAGATTGTTATGATGAACCTGCGGCAGGCCTTCCTGGACAAGTCCCGAAGAGAACTGGACAAAACAGGGCTT
>JBDLJP010000281.1:0-2973 GCA_039714295.1 Candidatus Fermentibacterota bacterium | reverse complement strand
GATCGAAGTGGGAGGCTGTCATTGCCGCTTCCCACACACTTCCCTCCTGCAGTTCTCCATCACCCAGCAGGCAGTAAACACGGCTCTCCCTGCCGTCCAGCCTTATGCCGTGGGCGATTCCGCATGCGATCGAGAGACCCTGTCCAAGGCTCCCGGTGGATGCATCCAGACCTGGCAGAACATGCATATTGGGATGTCCCTGAAGCCTGGATCCGAGTTTTCTGAGGGTCGGAAGTTCAGCAGGATCGAAGTACCCCCTTCTGGTTAGAACCGAATACAGTGCGGGACAGGCGTGACCCTTGGACAGAATGAACCTGTCTCTCCCGGACCAGCCGGGTTCGGAAGGTCGAATTTTCATTACGTTCCAGTATAACTCAACGAGTATCTCCACTGACGAAAAGGAACCGCCCGGATGACCGCTTCGGGCAGCCCGCACCATCTCGAGAACGTCCAATCGGACCTGCATGGCAAGGTCCTGCATTTGAGTGTTATCTGACATTTGTCAACCTCATCAGGAAATAGTGAATTACTTATTCCAGTCGGACAGGAATTTCTCCAGTCCTATATCGGTCAGGGGATGCTCCACAAGCTTTCTTACGACTGCAGTGGGAACCGTAGCTATATGAGCTCCTGCAAGCGCCGCCTGCTCGACATGCTGCGGATGCCTGATACTGGCGGCGATTATTCTTGTATTGAATCCATGAAGGTCATATATCTCTGCAAGATCGGCTACAATCTCCATACCGGGGATTCCGATATCGTCCAGTCTTCCAACGAAAGGACTGACAAAAGAAGCACCCGCAAGTGCTGCGGTGTAACCCTGAGCGGCAGAGAAGACGAGGGTAACATTACATCTTATACCCTCCTTTTCCAGAATGGACACGGCTGCAAGACCCTCTTTCCCCATAGGTATCTTGACAACAACATTCTTGTGCCATTTTGCATTTTCCCTTGCCTCTTCAAGCATTCCTTCTCTGTCTGTACTTATGACCTCAGCGCTTATAGGACCATCTACAATATCGCATATTTCACCGATAACTTCCCTGAAATCCCTGCCCTCCCTGGCAATAAGTGAAGGATTCGTCGTTACTCCGGACAGTATGCCCCAGGCAGCGATTTCCTTAATCTCATCAACGTTCGCTGTATCAAGAAACAGTTGCATGATCTCCCTTTCAATCGAGGTCTCTCATTGACCCCTTCTGCTTAATTACAGGAATAGGTACGTATCCAGTTACCAGTGTCTTCGGTTCATCAAATCCGAAATCGACTGTTATCCTCCATTCGGATCCGTTCTTTACCGCTTTTTTTACAAGTCCTCTGCCATACCTGGGATGTCTTATGACATTTCCGCTGCGGTAAACAGAGGTATTATCATTTTCATATGTATTGTCATTTTCTGGAGTTCGTGCATTAAACGCAGCTTCCGGAGGTTGTATCCTGTTATCCCCGCCTGCGATCTCAGTTATGAATCTGGACGGACCCGACTGCGACACTCCACCCCTGATCCTGTTCATTGCACATGTAAGCAGCAGTCTTTCCCGTGCTCTTGTCATCCCGACATACAGGAGTCTTCTTTCCTCTTCTATATTGACGGGAGCGTATTCACCGGGTCTGACGAACGGAAGCATCCCCTCTTCAAGCCCCGCTATGAAAACGACGTTGAACTCCAGACCTTTAGCGCAATGAAGCGTCATAAGCGCGATTTTGCCGCTGTTCTCTCCCTCATAATCGTCAACGGTTGTGGCCAGGCTGATATCCGTCATGAAGCCATGCAGACTCCCCCCCGGAACAGCCTGATCGTATTCCAGTACAGTTTTTCTGAACTCGGCAATATTCCCGAGCCGTGTTTGATCCGTGATATCTTCGGAATTGTACTGCGCTGCCAAGCCCGCACCATCAATAAGGCCATCCACAGTTTCGGAAGCCGGTGAACCACCCGCATCATTTTCACCGGCAAGCCTGAACAGTTCTCCAAGCCGTTTCAGCTCCTTGGATGCTTTTGAAGTGATACCGTCTATACTCTCGGAAATATGCATTGCATCGACAGGATCAATTCCCTTTGAATCCACAAAAGCAAAGAAGGATGCTCTCCCTTTTGCACCGAGTCCTCTTGGGGGTTTGTTGATTATCCGCTCAAGACTGAGGCGATCCTCATGGTTTATAACAACTCTCAGATAAGCGATGATATCCTTGATCTCCATTCGCTCATAGAATCTCTGTGATCCAACAACTTCGTAATGAATATTGTGCTTTCTGCATGCGGTCTCCAGCTTGAGAGATTGAGCATTCGTTCTGTAAAGCACGGCAATCGAATCGGATGAACATGAGCCGTCCTCCAGCAGTTCCATTATCTCCTTCAATATCCATTCCGCCTCTTCGGTATCATTGTAAAGAGATCTGACGGTTATCGGATGTCCGGCATCCTGCTTTGTCCAGAGTGTTTTACCGTGTCTCTTGAAATTGTGATTCACCAGAGAGGATGCTCCCCGCAGAATATTTCCGCTCGATCTGTAATTCTCTTCAAGTCTGATGATCCTGGTGCCCGGGAAGTCCTTGGAGAATTCAAGGATATTTTCCACGCAAGCTCCCCTCCATGCATAAATAGATTGATCGTCATCACCTACAACACATACTCCGGCACCTTCTCCGGCTAGTTCTTTCAGAAGCTCATGCTGCACTTTATTAGTATCCTGATACTCATCAACCAGGATATACGAGAATCTTGAAGAATAGAGTTTTTTGATGTCACTATTTTGACGAAATATAGAAAGGACTCCCGTCAATAAATCGTCAAAATCAAATGCTCCGGAGGATTTCAAACGTTCCTGATATTTACTGTAGACTGCGGCAAGATCGACCTCCCTCGGGCTGGATGCCTCCTGAGCCGCATCCGAAGGAGAAATGCCTTCGTTCTTATTCCTTGAGATATATCCTTTAGCAAGACCGGGAGTAATTTTCGTTGATAAATTAATT
>JBDLJP010000280.1:0-2986 GCA_039714295.1 Candidatus Fermentibacterota bacterium | reverse complement strand
CCCAGGTGCATCACTCTCCGGGATATCGTACCTTCTGGTGATTCAGCCGCAATGCTGTACAGACCTGCGGGCATGGAGCTTGCATCCCAATCCCAGACGTTGCTGCTCATAGTTGTACTTCCTACGATCCGGCCAGCTGTATCGTAAATGGATATACGGCAGTTACCCGTGAATCCTGAAGGAGCAATATGCAGAACCCCACCGAAGGGGTTAGGGAAGAGGTCCAGAGTGATTGTTACAGATGAAATCCCACCACCAGAGATCCCGGTCACCGAATCCCTGGGCACGAACACGACCTCAGGTTCGGAAGCTCCGTTCTCCAACCACGCTATCCAGTAGCCGTCAACATCGCTGCAAACTGCAATATTCTGATCCGTAACCATTCCCAACCCGGTCTGAACTATATGCTCGTAGTCATTCCATTCACCGTCGAAGTGCCTGCATCGAAGTTCCGAGTCCTGAGTCCAGGCCAGGAGCATTCCATTGTAATAGGGATGGCAGGACATGGCGGAGGGGTTATTTCGAGGATAGGGGAATGGGAAAGCCTCGGTACTCGCAGGCTGGACGTCATCGATGAAGATGGATGTAAAGACGTTATCCAACCCGCTTTCTCCCCAGAGAGCAACGGTGATTCCCAGATCCGAACCTGCAGCGATTACGCTTGCCCAGTCTGAACTGTAGTTCGTTTCGCTATAGAGAGTGTAATTGAAGAGAGGTGGAAGTGAATCGGTAGCGTCAATAGGCATATCATAGGAAAAGGAGACCATATCGTGATAATACTCACCACTTAACCAGTTGTATTCTCTGAAGGCTATGAGTGAACTGCCCATGAGATTGAAGGGTCTTGGTGATTGCGAATAGTCATTGATCGGACCAGCGTCATAGTATTGTTTATGTTCGATTAAATCAATATCATTTCCGTCCAGCACCATGGCGCTGTTTGTGATCCAGGAATATGACATGCTACTTGTATGATCACCTATGATACATGCAAGTAGATCCCTCATCCCGTAGTCGTACCTCGATACGCCCATAATGCGAATGATGGCAGGATAATAGGGTTCTTCAAGAATGCTGTCAGAGATCACTTCCCTGGAAGAAAGCCGGATCATGGATTGGGCATCAAGCAGGATCAGGGAATCATCCGGGACTTCCTCCCAATGGTCGGAGAGAGCGACGACAAGGGTCGTGACTCCCGTGTCGGGTCCATCTCCTATGGAAATATGACCGTTTTGATAAAGAGGATTGAACTGTATCTGAGAAGATTCGTCCAGGTTCTTCACCACCGGTCCTGATGGTACGATCCAACCGACGCAGAGTCCATGGTCTGTTTTAATGATATCGACGTTGGCAGAAACTGCCGTTACTGCCATCAATGTAAGAAAGAAATTTTTCATTGCTCTACCCCTTATGTCTGGTACTAGGAAAGTGGATTTTCCACAATCCCATTACCTGCTCCCAAAGCAGACCATTCGTCCCGATAAACCTCCGATTTCTGCCTGAAACCAGCATAGCCAGAAGCTTGTGGTTCCCGGATGATCCGGAGGAGTTTAACGCAGGAGATGGATTTATTCCAGGAATATCCACATTTTCAATCACCGGAAAACGATGTGGAATGGAGTAGAAACAGTATAAAAGATACCAATACGCTGTTTCTCATTTAATTCAACCCCTCAAGCCAAGCGAATACACTGTTATCGTATTCATGTTAATAGCAGTGATGATGAGCGTCAGGCAGTAGAAGCTAACAATAGAATATCCGCTGAAGTCCGGTCCTGCTAGTTCATCACCGCCACTGGAGCTTCGTGGGCAAGGGAGTAATGTCCGGAGGTGATAACCTGCTCGCCCTCTTCAATAAAACCCACCTCATTCCCCTCTTCTACAACGGCGACAATGCCTCTGCCTTCAGGACCCAGATTAATGTAGCGCCACTGGGCGTGACCATCCATAACAACGAAAACCATGTTACGGTCATCCCTTATCAGGACAGCCTCCTGGGGTATTACAAGCTGATCCGGATGCACGGCTATGACTATCTCAAGTCTTGCGGTGGCTCCGGTTCTGAGGCCCGGTACGGCGGGAAGGTCGATAACAACCTCTCCAGCCCTCATTGAAGGGTCAATGACAGGGGATACCGATGCCACGATTCCGACAACTGTAGTATCACCCAGAGAGGGAACTGTAACGTAAACCCTCTGACCGCTGGCGCACCTTGCAAGCTCACGCTCATCGAGGTTCACCTTCGCCTGAAGGCTCCAGGGGTCAATGATCTCTCCCAGGAGGGTGCCGGGATAAACGACCATCCCTTCCCTTGCCGATACATCGGAAACCAGTCCGTTGAAACCCGCCCTGATGGCAGCGTTGCTGTACTGGGTCTGGGCTGAAGAGAGGCTCGTCTGCGCGTCGGCAAGTCCTGTGGTCTGGCGGAGCATGCTTTTAACTTCAGGTGTAAGTTCGCCCCTGTAATTCTCGCATTCGAATTCGTACAGGGCCTGTGAGTTCCGGTAGGAGCTGCTTGCGCTGGATAACCGTGAAGCGCTTTCACCGGATGCGATCCTGAATATGACCTCTCCATCGCTTACTTCCATACCGACATATTCAGGAGCCTGAACGATTTCTCCCTGGATCTGCGCGGTACGGCGCTGGGTTCTTGCGGATTCTATCCTTCCGGTTGATCCCACAACCTCAAACAATGTGTCAAGCGCAGCCGCTGACGCTGTTACCGGCAGAGGGGAAGGTTCAAGAGTCTCCATCTCAGCCTCTTCTTCACCGCCGCCGCAGGCGGTAAGAAACAGAACAGTAATAAATATGGCAAAAGCTGATTTTCTAATCACTTCTTCTTCCTCTCTATGCGGGAAGTTAATTGTATAAGTGCAGGCAGAGATATCAGTACAAGGGGCGTGGAAATGACCATACCGCATACAACGGTAAAAGCCAGATTCTCCCAGAGGTCATTACTCTGTGCCATTGGCCAGAGAACAAGCGG
>JBDLJP010000279.1:0-2997 GCA_039714295.1 Candidatus Fermentibacterota bacterium | reverse complement strand
CATATCTGAGGCGATGACCTGACCGGCTTCCACAAATCTATCAAGACCTACTTTCATGTATCCCCTGATGTGTTTGGGCTTAATATCAAGTGGTCCTGCGATATCGATCACATGAGGTTTCTCATCGTAATCCTGTATCTCTCTCAGAATGATAAGACCAAATGGATTAACAGGCGCTACTCCTCCGGCAGCAGTGAAGCCAGAACCGAAACTATTCCTATCAATACAATACCTGTGCCGATCATAAGGGGAAGAGAGTTGCCCTGTGCGATAGTTGCGAATATTCCATCAACGAAACGAACCAGAAATCCGATGCCTGCTTCAGGCAGAGTTGAGTCGCGCAAGATTTGCATCAGAGCATAGAAGGCCGCTGTCCCGGAAAGAAGCGTTAGTGCGATCTGCCATAAAGGGAACCGAGGCTTCTGCACTGTCAATATCGTCTTGAACACGTTCAGCCTGAGTTCATCTGGTGCTGCATCCGGCATCGTGCATTCGGCCAGCCCGTTCTGCAGAGAACGCTCAAGTCTCAGTTCCTCCCGGCAGATAGGGCAGTTCGCTATGTGCTGTTCGAATAGAGCCTTATCATTCTCGTCCAGTTCGCCCAGAAGGTAGGAGAGTACGTTAGTCGATCTGCTGCAGGAGCTCATTCTCATATCCTCTCAAGTGTTCTCTCAGCCTCTTCCTGGCGCGGTGAAGGTAAACACGTACGTTGGACTCCGGTATACCCATAATACGTCCAACGTCCGCAAGATTCAATTCCTTCCAGTACGCCAGTGTAATAAGCTGTCTGTCCCGGTCGGAGAGCTTGGATACAGCATGTTCCAGCAGAGCGATACCTTCAGTTGAGAGCTCGGGTTCATTTTCCTCCGGGATATCTACAAAATTCTCCTCAGGCATGCTGACCTCCTTCCTGGTCTTGATTCTACGCAGGTGATCCAGCGCTGTCCTTCGGGCGGTCGCGCATATCCACGACGGAAAACTCGCATGTTTCCGGAGACTGTGAAGCCTGGTCCAGGCTTTTACGAACGTATCCTGTGCCAGGTCTTTTGCAGTATCCCGGTCTGCAACCATACGCAGCAGCAGCGTGTATACAAGCCCACCGTAGTCATCGATCAGCCTGCCGAAAGCCTGCCTGTCGCCCGTGCTGGCAAGCCTGACATCACTCAGCCTGTCCGGGTCTTTAATCAAATCTTTATGCCGTCTTCGAGTTTCTATCCATCACATACCAGACAGCAACGAGGGCCAGCCCGAATACCAGTCCGCCGCCAGCTGCAGCCAGACACGCTTCAACATCGATAATAAGGCCTACCACGAGTGAAGCGAGGCTCAGGCCGATCACAACGAAGCCGGTCCTGAAGAAGCCGGTATTGCTGCGAGGGGGCTTCGCTGTCTCGATGATCTTCATCATTCGTTCTACTTCCTCCGGACTCCTGCCCGATTCGAGTGCCTGATAGATCTTCTCATACTTCTTCTTGGCAAGGTCATGTCTGTTCATGAGAACAACGAGTACAAGAGCCAGTGGTCCGCCGATAACCACGATCAAGGTTGCCAGAATCCTCAGCGTTTCCTCCATTTTCATCACCTTTCAATACACTTGGATTGACTAACTATACACTGTCATCATTTGCACAGACGAAAGATGGTGATTTTCGTTACACCCATTCGATTGGGATGGAAAGCGGGAAATTTGGTTGGCGGATGGAGAAACCAGTGCTATTATAGAGTGAAGAAAAGTATTTACACGGGGAGGGGTTGGATCATGAAGAAATTTGCGCTCGCTTTCGGAGCTCTTCTGATTGCATTTTTGTTCGCCTGCGGCGGGGATACAACAGGGCCTGATCCCGCGCCCGAGGGAGACTGGATGCCAATGACAGTTGGGAACTGGTGGAACTATACCTACGATGGATTCACATTCTACGGCACAAGTACAGACTCATTCGATATAAGCGGATCCGCGGAAAGAAGGGTAACTGCTCTTCTCACGCACCAGGAGGGATTCCAGGTATACGAGTTCAGGTTTCAGTCGGAGTTGACGCTCACTAACCCCGACACAACGATGGTCTTTGCCGACACCCAGTTCGTCTACATACGCAATACCGGTGACGAAATCAGGGCATATGCGGATACAGTCTCCATCGACTTCGATCTGTTTGCAAAGCTGCCTCTGACGCTGGGCGAATCCTGGCTGACACAGCCAGGAGGTACAGACGAAAACGAGGTTACAAGCCTGAGCGCTTCGGTTACCGTTCCTGCAGGTTCTTTCAATGGCTGTGCCGTTATAACCGCGACCGATACCGAGGTGCCCGATTTTCAGTGGGATTCGTATTTCCACGATGGAACGGGTATTGTGTTGGACTTCATAAAAATGGGAGATGTGCAGGAGATTAGTGTTAGCCTGGAGACTTATTACGTTCAGTAAAACATCATCTTTATCGCTCCCCAGGTGACACTCTCCTTGGTGTCCGACAGGTCCCACCACTGCCAGACGTACCACTGGTCATCCGTGGTGTCAGGCCGGCAAATGAAATAGGTAGAGCCTGATGCCATGTATCCGTCAGCTGGAAACAGGCTGGTATACACCCAGAGGCTAAAAGTTCGAGACAGCTGATATGACTGCCCCGTTGAATCTCCCATCCATGGATACTCTGAGTTGCCTGAAAGGGCAAGCTCTATCATCGGTGCATTATTGAACATGTTCTGATGAAAGTAATAGGAAAGTGGATTTCCCACAATCCCATTTCTTGCTCCCAAAGCGGCCCATGCATCTCAATAAACCTCCGATTCCTGCCTGAAACTGACCATATCAGCTGAGAAACCAGCAGTCATATATAGTTGCTGGCAAATACGCACTTAATATGCACTGGGAATTCGGTATGAAGGTGCAAGGTCCCCCTCAAACCGGACCGCTGAAAACTTATCCAACCTCTATCTCAGGCACATCATCCTGCCATGGGATGTAATCCGCATATGGTTCACACACCATTTCCAGAGATTCAG
>JBDLJP010000278.1:0-3003 GCA_039714295.1 Candidatus Fermentibacterota bacterium | reverse complement strand
AACGGTGATGCAGTACACTGCCATTAAAGGCGAGCAAGTGCTCCTTGATGCTGTAGTGAAGTTTCTGGCAAGGGATAACATCCGGGTTACACATGATAATATCGTGGTAACATCATCCGGGCAGCATGGACTGGATCTTATCGGCAGACTCTTCCTCAACCCGGGGGATACCGTTCTTCTGGACCGGCCCACCTTCGCCGGAGCGATCGTCGCATTCCAGATGCAGCGTCCGGAGTTCATCGGGGTGGATATCGAGAATGACGGTTCCAATATCGATGGATTCCGCTCCAGGATCGAAGCTCTGAAGAAAGAAGGCAGGAAACCCAAGTTCATCTATGTTGTCCCGGATTTCCAGAACCCTTCCGGCATCACCATGAGCCTTGAAAAGAGAAACGCTCTTCTCGACTTGAGCAGAGATCATGACATCCCTGTTCTTGAAGACAGCCCATACCGCGACTTTCGGTACTACGGCGAGACCATTCCATCCATCTACTCTCTCGATCAGGAGAGAGGTGGAGGAAACGTTATAGGTCTCTATACTTTCTCGAAACTGTTCTGTCCTGGCCTGCGGATAGGTTTTAACATCGGCCCTTCCGAGGTTATCGAAAGAATGACCAACATCAAGGAAGGAAACGTCCTGAACACTCCCAAATACAACCAGGACATGTGTGCCGCATTCCTGACCGAGATGGGTATGGAAGAGCACATTCTGAAATGCAGGAAGTACTATCGCGAGAAGCTTGAGGTCTTTCTATCAACCATGGATAAGTGCTTCCCCGAAGAAATGGGAGTAACATGGACCAAACCGGACGGCGGGCTATTTCTATGGGTCACTCTGCCGGAAGAGATAGATACACATAAGCTGTTTTACGATGCCATCAAATACAAAGTGGCATTCGTTCCGGGGGATGTTTTCTTCGGAGAAAATCCTTCGGTTAATATGATGAGAATCAACTTTTCGTTCGCTACGAAGGAACAGCTTGCAGCAGCAGTGGAAAGACTCGCTGACTGTGTCAGAAACCGACTGTCCTCATCCGGGTGAGGAAACAGAAGATAAGCAAGGGATTCAATATGGAAAATAAACAGATACTCTTCAGATCAACTAATCTCAAAGCTCCTGTGGTCTCTTTCGAGCAGGCTCTTCTGAAGGGAATAGCGCCGGACGGCGGCCTCTACATGCCTCAGGAGATACCACGCCTGACGCAGGAGGAAATCCGTGAGTTTTCGGATGCGAAGTACCACGAAATCGCCTATGAAGTGGGAAAGAAATTCCTTACAGGCGAGATTCCCGATGATGATCTTGAGAGTATTGTCATAGATGCGTACAACTACAGGGTACCTCTGGAACATGTTTACGACAGGAAATACGTGATGAGGCTGGATCAGGGTCCAACCGCTTCCTTCAAGGATTTCGCCGCGAGGATGATGGGTCGTCTTATGCAGTACTTCCTGGGCCGGAATAATGGAAAGCTGCTCATACTAACCGCCACATCAGGTGATACCGGAAGCGCAATAGCAAATGCATTCTATGGTCTGGACAATGTAGAAGTCGTAGTACTCTTCCCCGAGAAGGAGGTGACCGCGCGTCAGAGAAAGCAGATGACAACCCTGGGAAAGAACGTTTCCATAATCGGTCTCGATGGTAAGTTTGACGATTGCCAAGCGCTGGTGAAAGAAGCTTTCGGTGATTCCGAACTGGATAATCTGAACCTGTCATCCGCCAATTCGATCAATATCGGACGGCTTATCCCCCAGACAATGTATTACTTCTACTCTTTCGCGGAACTGCGCTCTGGCGATCCGAACGAGACAGTGGTCTTCTCCG
Organism: Candidatus Fermentibacterota bacterium; assembly: GCA_039714295.1. Lineage (GTDB taxonomy): Bacteria > Fermentibacterota > Fermentibacteria > Fermentibacterales > JCC-6 > Aegiribacteria. The sequence continues at coordinate 1,178 of JBDLJP010000278.1, read as the reverse complement.
TTCCTTCGGGTAATTTCGGTGACCTGTGCGGTGGGCTCATCGCGATGAACATGGGATTGCCGGTCAAAAAGTTCGTAGTGGCTACGAATGAGAATGACGAATATCCTAAGTTTGTGAAGTCCGGTTTTTATGAAAAACTCGTACCTTCCCGCAACTGCATATCCAGCGCAATGAATGTCGGCCACCCGAGCAATATCCCGAGACTGGTTCAACTGTACGGTGGCAATATGGATGAGCATGGAGCGATAAGTACTGCGCCGGATCTTGATCGAATCAGAGAAGACATGTATGCGATTAGCGTAACCGATGCCGAAACGGAAGCGATGATAAGCAGTGCTTACAAAGAACACAGTCTACTGCTTGAACCCCATGGATCAGTCGGCTGGGCAGCACTTCAGCGTTTCCTGTCGGAGACGGGAGACGATACAGATCAGCTGTATATCTCCCTTGAAACGGCTCACCCGGCAAAATTCCCGGAGAAGATCAGGGAAATTCTCTCTTTCGACCCCGAGCTGCCGCCGAGCCTGCAGGGTCTTGAAGAGAAGGAGGAGTCGTACGAACATCTCCCGACGGATTACAGCGCTTTCAAGGATTTCCTGAGAGATAACTATTAGCAAAAGGGGTTATTCTCAAATGAGAATCGATCAATCCAGTTTCACAATCTGCATCACTGAGCTTGCGGTCCCGACGTGGAGCCGCACAATGTAAATACCGCTGGGAAGGTTCGTAAGATCCAGATTAACCTGATGCTGTCCAGCCTGCAGTTCCAGGTCAATAACTCCCTTCACCATCCTTCCTGCGAGATCAAACACCTCACCACTTACATGGCATGATACGGTAAGATGGAATATCATTCGGGTAACAGATGCAAAGGGATTGGGGTAACAGTTCAACTCGATCAGTGAAGGCAGCTGATTCTCTTCCTCGATACCTGTTCCGGAGCCCTCGAAACAACCGCTGCGACGGATGTCATGCCTGAACATGGGCCATCCTTGCCCCGAACCCTCCCCGGCTGAGAGCATGTATGCACGCCCATGATTGTTCTCGGGAGTGGACGATGTCCCATACCCTCCAACCACGAATACATCGAGTTCCCCGTCACCGTTATAATCACCTATCACCGGCGCATTATCTATATTGAAGGTGTTCCCGTAATGTGCTTCCAGGTCTACTTCCCA
>JBDLJP010000277.1:0-3017 GCA_039714295.1 Candidatus Fermentibacterota bacterium | reverse complement strand
CTGCAAGAAGGCCTCTTCTATACGGCTGGCCATGACGAACAGGAACTGACTGCTGTATCCGGAGAGGGCGTAGTCCAATCCCACCAGGTAGGTCTCCGTCCAGAACGAACTACCAGGCTCACCTGCCAGCAGCGTACCGATCCATACACCGAAGGCGTTCACCTGATCCGTCTTATCGGGTGCATCCTCGGAAGTAGAATCCCCCTTGTGGGTGTTCAGTACATCCCCGAAGATCGCGGCCAGATCCATATCCCAGGGCAGAATTGATTGCCTGACTTCGTACAGCGTCTTCCAGTCGTCCGAAGACTGACCGGTGATCTCTTTCACATAATCAACCGATTTCTCGGCTAGAGTAAGAACATTCTCCATTTTATACCTCCATTATCTGATACCGAAAAAATCCCTTATTCGACCCAGCAGATGGTCCTTTCTGTCGGTCTGTTCTGCTTTATCCAGCTGAACTGTTTGGTCTGTAATCCTCCCGGACAGATCTTCCAGCCTCTTCTCCAGCATGGCAGAGAGCGGTTCTATGATCGACTCTTCGTTCTCCAGCAGTTCAGCCATTCCCACTTTTTCAACAACAATGACTTCAGTTTCCGCAAGTGCAATGACAGAAGCTGAACGGGGTTCTCCGGTAAGCAGGCTCATCTCACCGAAGTAATCTCCCGACTGAAGGTATGCAAGACTGGTTCTACGCCCTGAATCATCGGAAACAGAAACATCCACTTTCCCGTTCGTGATAATGAAGAGGGAATCACCTGAATCGCCCTGCTGAACCAGTACTTCTCCCTTTGAGAACAGGAGTTTGGATGCACTTGATGCCAGTCCCTCTATCTGATCGAAGGATAACGGCCGGAATAGTTCAACATTCCTCAGCCCGTTGATGACTTCCTGCTTAATTGTATCCCTGATCATATCATCGTGCTCGGCGGATACTTCTCTGACTGTAATATCCCTGGTCGGGAACGGTATGCTCAAGCCTCTGCGCCTGAGTATGTACCAGATCCTGGTTCTTACAGCGTTCTCAATCTCAGGCTTCCGGTGGTACTCACTGATCCAGAATCTGACATCGTAATTGACGGAATACTCATCGAACTCTTCAAGGAATACCCTGGGAGGCGGGATCTCAAGAATTCCATCCATAGCTTCAAGAGTGGATGTGATCAGCCGCTTGACCATTCCCGGCTGATGATTGTAGGCCATACCTACCTTAACGCGGCACATGTGATTCCTGTTGGGCCGGGAATAATTCGTGACGATATTCTTGGAAATCGTAGCATTGGGAATAGTTACATGATCACCATTTCTTGTTCTTACGGTGAGTGTTCTCCAGTTCATCTGAACAACAACTCCTTCATCCTCCTCCATGCTCACCCATTCCCCAAGCTTGAATGGTCTCTCCATCTGAAGAGCAAGCCCTGAAAACAGGTTTCCGAGTATATCCTGAAGTGAAAGACCTATAACGGCTGAAAGAACTGTGGATGTTACGAGAAATCCAGTCAGTTTTACACCGAACACGCCATTAAGAACGGCTACGGCCACTATCGCGAGTAATATGAAATTGATTATGTCTATGACGAGGCGAGGTATATGTACATCAACCTGTTTCTTCAGAAGGTAGTCCCAGAAGAGCAGATTCAGGATTCGAAGAAGTATGTTAGAGGAGAGCATGATTGTGGCTGCAAGAGCTATCTTCGAAAATGTTGATTCCCCCGGAACACCGAACATTTTCATTACAAGATATGTGGCACCGGCTATCCCCGCGAAAAGCACCCACATTCTGAGGCGACTGCCGGGAGCGTGTTTCCGGATTATCAGCAGAATAAGACCGACAGAAAGCCCAAGAACTACAGCCTGCACTCCGTGTACTATCATCTCACCGTTCAAAAAGTGCCTCCCTGATTCATGTCTAGACAGTGATACAATAACCGATACACAAAGGGAATGAAATAGCGGAGGCTTCCTCCCTGTATGACTACTGTACATCATCGGGAATATGGAATATTGTTTTACTGCGATTGTACCAGAAATGTACATTTGAAATGCACTTTAGGGGAGGATTATGCTTGAACTTATTTTTGCGGCAGCTCTGATGGATACGGTTATAGTTCCGATGGACTTTGAAACTGTATATGTCCATGAGTGGGGAGCAGTTACGTTTACGGAAGAGAATGTACTCTTCGGTGCTGACCCCATGACCGATCCGGATTCAGATCTCATACCTGCATATCACTGGGAGGAACCCGTAGCAAGAGCCCCTGTTGTCTACTTCTACGGGGCGGAATTTACCGGCAGATTCAGCGTAAGTGTTCATTCAGGTTATTTCATAGAAACACTGCCTTTCCCGGAAAATCTCGCAAGCACATCCCCGATGCCGCAGCAGCAGTCATACACTGCGGTCTGGGACATATTGGGAACATCTTGGGATCAGGAACATTCACCCGCCGAATATTCATGTCTTTCACAAGACATTCTTGAAAGCTGGAGAACCCCCCCTTCTTATACCCTTGATTTCCATGACGGATCACGTGAAAAATTCATTTATTACGAGTGTACGCTCCAGCCCTCTTCTGACGATGATTTCTATCCGGTTCTGTTTAAGGATAATGGTGCGGTTCTTGATCCTGATTACAGAGGTCCGGCGATGTGGTTCGTAAAAGATGGAGAATCTGTGGTCATGGCTCGGATTATAGGAGATGACCCGTTACAGGGGATAATAACACCTTCCGGTCCGGAGAATCTCTATCCGGACATACTCTGTGACTGGGCCGGGGGCGCTATGAAATCAGAGGAACTGGTTTCAATGTGGGACACCTGGGAGAGCTGGATATTTAACGGCTCCTGGAATGGCGACACCCTCCTGGTGTTTCCTCTTCCCACCGGCACCATTGAAGGGATGACATCGATCACATTACAAACGAATGAGTATCACGAAGTGGAGTATTCCAGATTCTATCTGGGAATTCTGTCCTACTGACTCTCAGTTCTGATCGTCTGTGGTCTTCACTTCAATGCTG
>JBDLJP010000276.1:0-3023 GCA_039714295.1 Candidatus Fermentibacterota bacterium | reverse complement strand
GATTATTATGAATATCTTCTTCTGTCCCCCGGCATCGGCTTTCCCGCCGGCTGCAGCAACGGGTTTCTTGTCCCTCTTTGCTTCTTTTTTCTTTCCTCGAGCTGTCTTTGCCGGAGTTCCTGCTGACGAAACGGGAACAACGGGAGCAGTTGTTCCTGCAACACCGGCAGCGGAGCCCTTGTAGCCCTCTATCAGCTTCAGCAGTTCATCAAGAACAGATGCGCCTGGCGATAAAATGAAAATTCTTCTGACATTCTCAATTGCTGATTTAGGATCACCATTATTGAGTCTGCTCTGGACCGTATCCGCAAGGCTGTTTACTTTTATCGAACGTTTGACATAAGCTATTTTCTTTTTGACATGCTCGTTATCAGGATCATGACGTTTTGCTCTTTCAAGTTCCTGCAATGCTCTTACAGCATCATCCGCTTCAAAAGCCTCGTCCGATCTTTTTATACACTCATCCACAAAACCGTTCGATGACAGGTTCTTACCGGCACTGTGCGCTCGGGAATATCTGCTTTTGTTGAACTTCTCCATCGCAGCGATTTCTCGCTCTACGACACTTATTCGATCCATTATCTGATGATTCTGAGGATCGAGTTTCAAGGCTTTACGGTAGGTTTCCAAAGCTTCTATCCGCTCGCCCTGCTGAATCTGTATTCTAGCAGTCTGTAGTAAATTCTTTACCTTTTCAGCTCCTGTGCCCATCTCCAACCTGCTCCCTCTGGTTGTTAGTGCGAGCCATTTATCAGATTCGTAATGCTATTTACTGAAAATCCTGTGTCAAGTGCCTGTAACAGCAACAAAATCACTTACTGCCTGAAGACATGCTTTATGCACTGCCTCGGGCAACATACGATTAATAATACTATAGCTCAAGAATATCCAGCCCCTTAAAACGCAATCTGAATTCATCTCTCAATGATACCGGCAGATCACTCGCTGCCGCCATAGCAGCGGCTTTCTCCAGAAGATCCGAATCATCTATCAATGAAGCTATCCGGAATGCTGGAATTCCATGCTGCCGAGTACCTGCCACTTCGCCGGGACCCCTGAGTTTCAGATCCTGTTCCGCGATCCTGAACCCATCATCCGTTGAACCCAGAACCGCCAGCCTGCTGGCTCCTTCAGCTCCACAGCCTTCGCTCTTCATCAGAAAACACCATGAGTCACGTCCACCCCTTCCGATTCTTCCTCTGAGCTGATGAAGCTGGCTTAGACCGAACCGTTCTGCATGGGTCACTACCATAACGGTCGCTTCAGGGACATCGAGTCCTACTTCGACTACTGTAGTACTGACAAGAATGGATATCTCGCCTGAAAGGAATTTCCCTGTTACTTCGAGTTTCTCTTCAGGTTTCATGGCTCCTGTAAGCAGTCCGACACCAAACTGCCCGAGAGGCCCCCGTTTAAGTATTTCACAGGAAGTAGCCGCATCTTTCAGATCCATTTCCTCTGAAGCCTCTCTCAGAGGATAAACAATGTAAGCTCTCTCACCTCTCCCTGTTCTGTCCACCAGAAATTCGTACACTTCGCCTCTAGAGTCCCTGTTCATCACTCTGGTGGTTGTATTGCCCCTGCCGGGAGGCATTTCATCCAGCACTGAAATATCAAGGTCACCGTAGATAGTCATAGCCAGAGTTCTCGGTATTGGAGTAGCCGACATAAGCATGAAATGAGGGCTTGGTTCACGTTCGGAGAGAAGTTTTTCCCTCTGTTCGACTCCAAATTTATGCTGTTCATCTATTATGCACAGTCCCATGTGTGGTATGACAACCCTTTTCTCGAAAACAGCATGGGTTCCGATAAGAACATCAAGAGACCCGTTAAGGAGGGATTCCAGCAGGTTCTTTCTCTCCGATGTTTTGGTACCTCCGGTCAGTAATCCGCACTTTATACCGGCAGGTTCAAGCATACCGCTGACCGTTCTGTAATGCTGGGAAGCCAGAACCTCCGTGGGAGCTACCAGAACAGCCTGGTATCCGGACATGCAGCAGAGGCTGCACGCGGCGGCGGCAACGACTGTCTTGCCTGAACCCACATCCCCCTGAAGCAGTCTTCTCATAGGAACACTCCGCCTGAGATCTGCGGCAATTGCCTGCAGAGCTGAATTCTGCGCTCCTGTGAGATCGTACGGCAGACTCCTTATGAATCCAGTGAGAGAGCCATCAGGCGGAATCAATTCTATCCCTCTTCTTGTCGATGCCTTAGTCCTGATGTAATAAAGAAGAGACTGGTGAACGAAGAGTTCCTCAAGGGCAAGTGCGGATCTTGCCCGTGAGCCCTCTTCCGGATCATCCGGGAAGTGCACCTTACGAAAAACTTCGGCACGGTTCTGAAATCCCATTGAATTAAGAACCTCAGGAGAAAGTACCGCGGATACTGAAGAGACATATCCGTCCAGAACAGTATCGACAAGTTTCCTCATAATACCCTGAGTCAGACCGGCGGAAAGGGGATAAACGGGAAGCACAAAACGGGTGTCCTGACCCGGCTCATCAAGAAATATCAGTTCGGGATGAACAATTGAGATGCCTCCAAAATAATCTATTTTCCCGCTGGCTATTATCCGCGAACCGGGCTTAAGCCTGTCAGCGATATAGCTGAAATGAAAAAATGTAAGTTTCAGCTCCCCGGTGCTGTCCCGGACAATCGACTCCAGTCTTCTTTTACCATTCCTTGAATTAAGATACACCGACGAAACAACTGTTCCTGAAACATTGACTGCTTCACCGGGAACCAGATCACTGACCGGGGTTATAATCCTTCGGTCATGATAATATCTCGGTATGTGAAGAAGGAGATCATAGATAGTTTCGATTCCAAGTTTTGACAATTGCCGACCCCTTGCAGGACCGATGCCCTTCAGATACCTTACATCAGTTTCAAGCGATTTTTCTTTCGAAGCAGTCATGAAAATATACTAAAGTTTCTGCAGCATTCAGGCAAGGTGGAAGACAGGATAGATAAAAGGGGGTTGACGAAAGGTTCCGCAGGAAGTAATGAAGGCGGAACCGTGA
>JBDLJP010000275.1:0-3040 GCA_039714295.1 Candidatus Fermentibacterota bacterium | reverse complement strand
ATAGATCCATCACTACATATTCCCTGTTGTTTTTTGTTGTTTTTTTCGGCTATGAACCAGCCTGGGCCAGATTCGATATTCAATCACAGACGGCGATGCCCTTGATCAGCTTCTTCCCTGGGACCCGGGAGTTCACGGGCCTTTCCCCCATACCGGCATGATCCTCGGAACGGATACGATTCCCCCTTTCGGTTTTGCACTCCTGTTCGAACTTGATTATCCTGACGCCCCTGTTTACGATATACCTGCCGGAACACTCATACTCACCACTGCTGATCATTCCATATGCAACGGACTGGCGGCTTCATCTGACCCCCTCACTCTATTCAATCCGCAGGGAACCGCAGACAGTAATGCGGTAAGTACATACGGAACGCCTCTCCCCTCCGATATCTGGCAGAACAGAGACGATGACGGGCTTGACGATATACCGTTCGACCCCGGAGAAAACAGAACTGCAGAACGTTTTCCATGGACTTCACCAGATCAGGAAGCATACTGGTCAGCCGGTCCTGAAGGCGGAACTCCGGGCTCCCATGCCCAGGCTCCTCCGGATACTCTCAACATCTCATGCGACAGTGTCTGGACTATTCCGGAGGAGCCATTATCTGGTGAGATATTTCAGCTCAACGCCTCTTTCACCTGCACCGGAAATACCTCTCCATCCTCCGGCACACTTGTTCTATTCCTTGAAAACCAGGGCGACTCTCTCGCGTCCCCGGATGAAATCCTGGCGGAGTATTCCGCCACAGTTCTCCAACCCGGGTATACGGATGTGTTTACCACGTCTCTATCACTCGAACAGGGCTGGTTCCTTCCCTCAGCTGCAGCGGATGTTCCTATGGATGAATACCCTGAAGACGATTTTGCTTCATCTGTTCTTGCAGTAGGAGGCGGGATCGATCCGGTGATTACGGAGGTTCTGTGCAACCCGCTTGATGAAGACCAGGGAGAGTTTCTAGAGATCTACTACCCCGGTCCCGGAATATTCTCTCTATGCGGCTGCTCTTTCACCGACGGCGATGCCCTCGATATCGTTTGTGAATGGTACGGGATTCCCCTGAGCGATCCTGATGCGCTTTACGGCTGCTGCATTCCATCCGGGCACTACGGTCTTATTATGGATCCCGAGTACACAGTGGGTCTGCAGGAGTACGATCTCGCTGAATCCACATTCGTGTTCAGCGTTGAGAATACAACCATAGGCAACGGTCTCACAGCCACCGACCCATTGACCTTATACAGTATGAACGGGACAGCTCAGATCAATGTTCTTTCAACCTACGGAACCCCCTTGCAATTCGATGACCCTCTTCTATGCGACGATGACGGATTGGACGGCATACCCTTCGATCCCGGAGAATTTCACAGTGTACAAAGAAAATCCTCAGAACTTCCGGATGAGGAATACTGCTGGGCGGTTTCACCCGAGGGGGGAACACCGGGGTGCCCGGCAGTATTCACAGATACAACAGACGCTGCAGTCGATTCTCTTATTCTAACCCCTTCTCAGCCGGATCCGGGGCAACCCCTGGAGATATCAGCGATAGTCTCGAATTGCGGTACATCAGCAGCCTGCGGACTTGAAGTAACCATCTTCATTGATTCCAACGCTGATTCACTTCCACAGCCCGATGAAATATGCTGCTTCTGCACAACAGACTCCCTCTACCCCGGTGAGACCGAAACCGTATCCGTAACGCTTAATACCCCTGTATCAGGTTACTACCTTGCAGCTGCGGCGGTTTATCTTCCCGGAGATATGGTACCGGAGAACGATGTTCTTCTTACGAGTTTCAGATCCGGCGAAGGTGTTCCTCTTGTGGTGACTGAAGTTCTCTGCAATCCATCATCCGAAGATCACGATGAATTCATAGAAATCTACTATCCGGGCCCCGGTGTCTTTGATATCTCCGGATGCCGATTCACAGACGGCGATGCACTCGATGAGATCGTCTGCTGGAACAATGAAATCGGAATTCTGCAGGATCCGGACGCAGTCGAATCATCCTATTTACTCCAGGGGTGTTACGGTTTAATCCTTGACCGGGAGTATACCGACGGAACACAGCCGTACGATTTCCCAGCGGGATCAGTTATTTTCACAACCGGCAACACAACTCTGGGGGATGGGCTGCAGCAGAATGATCCCGTCACCCTGTATGCATCATCGGGTACCGCATCCATTGATGTGATGTCCACATACGGGACACCTCTTGATAACGATGATCCGCTCAGCCGTGATGATGACGGACTCGACGGAATTCCCTTTGACCCGGGTGAGGACAACAGCGTTCAGCGGAAGCACCCTGAAGAACCGGATCACGAAAATAACTGGTTCGCCTCACCCGAAGGTCCCTCACCGGGCAGCCCTTCTCCAGCTATTATTGAGGGAGTGAACGGTTCTGCCGCGGGAATGGAATGCGTACCGCCCATGGGTCCCGGAGGTGAGATGATCGATATACTTGCAGCCTTCACCAATTCAGGAACTGATACCATACCCTCGGGGAGTATGACTGTTTATTTCTACGAAGATACCGATGAAAGCGGTACACCATCGAGTGCGGAAATGATAAACAGTTACCTATGCGGTCCGGTAGCCCCCGGAGATACGATACTGACTGACTGTGAGTGGAATTCATGCAGCGGGGAAATGTATCTTATCGCACTGGCTGTCTGCCAGGATGATTCCATCCCTGCAGATGATACGACATCTTGCGATTGGAACTCTCCCGGACCGGTCATAATCAACGAGATCATGTACAGCCCCTCCCCCGGCAATCCTGAATGGGTGGAAATCGTAAACAGATCTTCAAATCCGGTCCGGCTTACCGGATGGACCTTCGAAGATTCCAGAGACCGCTTCGTTTTCTGCACCTGCAGCATGACATTGCAGCCGGACAGTTTCGCTGTTCTTGTATCAGATTCTTCCGCTTTCAGAACTGTCTGGCCGGATGTTCAGTGCCCCCTCCTTCAACCGGCCGGCTGGCCCGTACTCAATAACAATACTCAACAGGGAATGGAATGGGCGGATATTCTC
>JBDLJP010000274.1:0-3046 GCA_039714295.1 Candidatus Fermentibacterota bacterium | reverse complement strand
GGCAATAATACCGGCCTTGCCTTCGGGAGTTTCCGCTAAAACGATATTGGTATCGGGCTCAGGATTCAGCATGGTGAGAACAGGAGAACTCATAATACCTCTGGCAATAATCTGTGCGTACTGGTGTGTTCTCGTCAATGCAGGGAGATGATGCTCAAGGGCGTAAAGGCAGGCTGCAGCAAGAATACCGGCCTGTCTCATCCCCCCCCCATGCTGCTTGCGGAGGTATCTTACTTTCTGTTCATCCTTCGCGGAACATGCAAGGATTGATCCGACAGGGCATCCAAGCGCTTTTGAGAAACACATGGAGACCATTCTGTAACTCGAAAGTATCTTTCTTAGTTTTTCTCCGGATGAGGATATGACATGCCATACCCTTGCGCCGTCGAGATAAACGGATACTTCTTTCCTCCTGCAGATATCAGCGATTTCCATTACTTCATTCTCCGGTAGAACAAGCCCCCCCATCACATTCTGCGTATTCTCAAGGGCGACCAGTGTTCTTGGTGCGTAATGCTGATCTTCACCCCTTGAGAGTGCTTTATCAACTTCCTCAGGCGGGATGCATCCGCTTTTTGATTCATCTATTCTATGCATCTGAAGACCGCCAAGCGTTGCGTACTGGGCTCTTTCATACAGATATACATGACTATTAGTGCCGCATATGACTTCATCTCCGGGAGAAGTGAGGGCTCTTACAGCTACTCCGTTGGACATCGTGCCGGTGGGCATGAAGACGGCTCTGTCAAATCCGGTCATTTCAGCTACAACAGACTCAAGATGGTTAACAGTAGGGTCCTCACCGAAAACGTCGTCTCCCACCTCTGCCCTGGCCATCGCATTCCTCATCGCATGAACAGGTACGCTTACTGTATCGCTTCTGAGGTCTACTTTGATACTGCCCATGTTATCCTTAACTTTTTCTTTGTGCGGAATTCATACTGAGAGCTTCTTTAAGAATCCTGTTCATGAGTTCTGCTGAATTTACCCCTGTTGCATTCCAGAGCCTGGGAAACATACTGATATTGGTAAAACCCGGAATTGTGTTCAACTCATTAAAATAGAATCTGCCATGGTTATCAAGAAGGAAATCAGCTCTTCCATATCCGCTTCCACCCAGAATCGAGAGACACTCTTCAGCGCATGATCTTATGGAAGCCGACAGTGATTCAGAGATATTCGCGGGAATAAGGAGCTTCGACTCTTCGCAGTTGTATTTAGCTGTGTAATCGTACCATTCTCTTCCAGGAAGTATCTCACCTGGAACAGAAGAAGACACAGTACCTGATTCCGAAAGAAGGGCTACCTCTATCTCCCTTGCCGACTCAATACCCTCTTCTACAAGAATGAGACTATCGAATCGGAAAGCCGTTTCCACAGCTTTCTGAAGCTGATCAGGTGAATCAACCCTTGAAATGCCGACACTGGAGCCCAATCTTGCCGGTTTCAGAAATAGAGGGTATCGCATGGAAGACAGATCACCCGGAACAGGTGGAGATTGAACAGAAAAGCTTTTCCATGGTACAACCGGGATTCCTCTTGATGAAACAAGCTGCTTGGTGGTAATTTTGTTCATTGCAACGGCCGATGTCATGACATCCGATCCTGCGCAGGTCCATCCCGCCATCATACAGAATCCCTGGATCGAACCATCTTCTCCCCATGGACCGTGAAGAACGGGAAATACGATATCGAAATTTATCTCCGTATCCCCTTGAAAGATCTTCCAGACGGAATGTCCTGTATCTATAGAGAGAGAATAATCATTCACTGACCAGCTGCCGTCTGCATCAATTGTAACAGGGATGACTTCGTGAGCTGAACCTTCAAGTACACTCTGAACAAAAGCGGCAGAAACAATCGAAACCTCACGCTCGGCGGATTTACCACCGGAGAGTAGAAGAATTTTCATCGTTCCTCCTGAACCTGTTGATCCGATGCAGGGTCTTGACCGTACCGTCCGCATTGGTAGTTTTATCCGGATACCAGTTGAACGATAATATACGATTACTTTATTTGTCCGGCAGGGACAGTTTTTCAGCTAACTTTGTACCGGAGGCCTTATGAAAGCATTGATAACAGGTGGAGCCGGCTTTATTGCTTCAAATATTACCGATTTCATTCTTGATAAGGGATATGAAGTTCATGTACTTGATAACCTTTCAACCGGATTCAGAGATAATGTCAACTCGAAAGCGAAATTCCATGAAATGGACATCAGGAGTGAGGAAGCATTCAGACTCATTTCGACCGGCGGATTCGATATTGTCTGCCATCATGCTGCTCAGATGGATGTTAGAAAATCAGTGAGGGAGCCGCTGTTCGATGCGGATGTTAACATAAAGGGAACCTTGAATATCCTTGAAGCCGCTCGACATGGCGATGTAAAAAGAATCGTCTACGCATCAACTGGCGGAGCAGTATATGGACAGCCCGAACATATCCCGGTTGACGAAGACCATGCCGTAAACCCGATCTGTCATTACGGGATAAGCAAGCATACTGTAGAGCACTACCTTTTTCTTTACAGGTACCTCTACGGGCTGGATTACGTTGTTCTCCGATATCCGAACGTTTACGGACCCCGGCAGAATCCGTACGGAGAAGCCGGTGTAACTGCTATTTTCACACTTGCCTACCTCACGGGATCACCCCCTTTGATAAATGGAGATGGAATGCAGCTGAGGGATTATGTGCATGTAAAGGATATCGCCAGAGCAAACTGGATGAGTATGGACCTTTCAAGAACAGATATTTCCGGTGAGATATTCAATATCGGATTCGGCATCGGCAGATCTGTAATAGAACTGGACAGTATCATACGCGGTTATACCGGTTCAGACCTGAAACCCTCATTCGGTCCCTCCCTCCCTGAAGAGATACTGAAGATTTCGCTTGACAGCTCAAAAGCGAATACAATCCTCGGATGGAAACCGGAGATAGTATTCGAAAACGGCTTGAAAGACCTTGTTGAGTATCACCGTACAAAACTGTCTGTGTATTGATGATGGCGGAACCGGGATTTCTTGACCGTGATGGAGTAATC
>JBDLJP010000273.1:0-3063 GCA_039714295.1 Candidatus Fermentibacterota bacterium | reverse complement strand
TTTATCATCAGTACTATCCGAATCATGGTTATCTGAATTCCTTTTTCTATACACTATCCTGAATATGAAATAGGCAATAGACAGCCACAGCAATAACCCGATTATCCCGGTATCAACAAGAATCTCCAGATACTCGCAATGCGCATGAAGCGTATTATGGCTGACACCAAGAAGGAAATAATCAGGATTTCTGAACTGAGGAAAAACTATCTGGAATGATCCGGGACCGTATCCCAGTACAGGATTACTCAGAACCATGGAAAGCGTGCTGGACCAGATAAGCTTCCTTACCTGAAGGGTACCTGTCTCCGTAGAAGTCAGTTCATCCATTCTATTTCCCAGGAATAAGACCGATCCTCCTATAAGAATCAGAAATACCAGAAGCAGCGGAAGAAATATTCTTGCACTCTTTCTGATGAATGGAACGAAGAGGAGAAATACAGCAACGGCAAACAGGCCTATCAGGCTGCCTCTTGTTTTACTTGCAAGCATCGCGCTGGTGCAGAGGAGAGCAAAAGCTGCAGCCGATACTATTCTGAATCTCGACAGTTTCGATCTGCTGAGAATGAATCCAGCGCCCACCGGCAGCATAGCCATAGAGAAGCTGCCGAGAAGATTCGCATTCCCCATTGTCCCGGAACTTCTCGCCGCCAGTGTAAGACCGGCGTCCCACTTGAAGATTATTATGCCCATGGACTGCAGGACAGCGTAAAGTGATAAAACTGAAGCAGCACCTACCAGAATCCACAGGAGTGCATCCCTGGCATTCTCGGTGAATGTTGCCGCAATAAGGAATGCAAGGCCGCCAAGGGCAACAGTGCTGTACATATACTTGATCGCGTTAACGGATTGGATTCCGGAATAATGACGGAATATCATCCATATAATTAGAAGCGCGAATGATACGATAAGTGATCTGCTGAGCCTTGCAGAGGGAATTCTGCCTTCTATCAGGATACCCAGAGCTGCTGCCAGTAATGCAAGCGCCGTGCCTCCCACATAAATAACTTCCTTTATCAGTATACTGCTTCTGCTGTTTGTATGAACAAGAAACAATGAAGCAAGTATAGTAAGGATGACAATTATCTGGATAAGAGTTCTGGGAATACTTCTCATTTATTAATCTCCTTATTTTTCTGCGCGGTTCATAAAAAATGAAAACAGAACCACCAGTCCAAATGCATGTGCAAAGAGCAGAACTGCCTGATAGGGCTTCAGGGTTGGCAGCAGCAGAGCCAATGTGCCCATGAGAGCCGCCACCACAAGGAGAACAATGACAGCCTGGGTATGAGATAATCCAAGGCGCATCAGACGGTGCGCAAGATGATTTCTATCTGCATCGAAAAGAGGTTTTCCGTTTTTCCATCTGTACTGCAGAACGAAGGCTGTATCTATCATGGGAAGAGCGAGGATTAAGACGGGAGTGAAGATGGCTATCTCCCGGATTGATCCCTCAGGAGTATAAACACCCAGCACAGCAATTATCCCCAGCATGAATCCAAGCATATTGCTGCCGCAGTCGCCCATGAAAATAGAAGCGGGATTGTAGTTGTAGAAAAGAAATCCGATCGTCGACCCTGCAAGAGCAGCGCTTAAGAAAGCGACGGAATAATTACCGGAAATAAGATTGACAATTGTAAAAAATACGGCAGCTATGCCGGATGTTCCTGCGGAGAGACCGTCAGCGTGATCCAGCAGATTTACTGAATTGGTTATTCCAACGAGCCATATCACGGTCAGAGGGGCGGTGAGCCAGGCATAACTGCTTCCGGTAAGGAATACATTCAGCAGCGCTCCCTGTGTAACAAAAACAAAACCCACAAGTACCGCAGCAACTGTATGAAGTGCAAGCTTGATGAGTGGAGAAAGACCTAGAATGTCGTCGACCAGTCCGACAATCGACATCATTCCTGCTCCCGCAATTACCATGATACAGAAGGATTTCCACCCAAACGGGATCATGCCGGTGACCCCTTCGAGGAGAAGCATCCCGGCTAATATTGTAACAGCAAATGAGATGTAGATCGCCATACCGCCGAGAAGAGGCGTGGTCATCAGATGTCTTTTTCTTTGATTCGGCTTATCCACCAGACTGTACTTCAGAGCAATCCGTCTTGCAAGAGGGGTCATAAGCAGGCTGACGCTTAATGCTGCTGTGAATGCAAGTCCTATTTCAATGATATTCATATATTACTACCGTACAAACAAATGTGAGTTATACTGTTAAGTTGCATCAATCTTCAAACGCAGACCATCCGCACTGAACAGATGGCTTCTATGGAGATCCATGGAGAAACCGAATATCCCCCCGGGAACAGCATTAACTTCAGGACCGCATCTTGCCGCAAACTGTCTGCCGTTGAATCTCATATAAATGATGTTCTCGTTACCAAGGGTTTCAATAACTTCAACTTCACCCGAAAGCCGCTTGTCATCCGATGGTTGTATATCCTCCGGTCTTATTCCGAAAAGATATTCACCATCCGGCACCCCTGCAAAGGGAGTATCCTCAATGATTGTATCATTCGTGTGGATATCACCGTCTTTTAAAACGATATTCAGGAAATTCATTGAAGGACTGCCGATGAATCCGGCTACAAAGCTGTTATCAGGATTATCATAAAGATCCAGGGGTGATGCTATCTGCTGAATGAATCCATCTTTCAAGACAACTATTCTGTCCCCCAGCGTCATTGCCTCAGCCTGGTCATGGGTTACATATATCATTGTAGACTTAAGTTTTGTATGCAGCTGGCTCAGCTCATTACGCATCTGTACCCTGAGTTTTGCATCAAGGTTCGAAAGAGGCTCGTCAAAAAGAAATACTGCCGGATGCCTGACAATGGCTCTTCCGAGAGCCACTCTCTGCCGCTGCCCTCCCGAAAGCTCCCGCGGTTTTCGATTGAGGTAATCGGATATGCCTAAAATTTCCGCAGCTTCCCTCACATTCGTATCTATCTTATCTCCGGGCATTTTCTTCATCTTCAGTGAAAATGCCATATTATCGAATACCGTCATATGAGGATATAGAGCGTAGTTCTGAAAAACCATTGCTATATCCCT
>JBDLJP010000272.1:0-3064 GCA_039714295.1 Candidatus Fermentibacterota bacterium | reverse complement strand
GGTTAACCCCTTATCAGCTCGTTCTGCTGGCTTCATGCGTTTCTGCGGTTGCTCTGTGGACAATGATACTGCTAGGGCCGAAACGATGTAAGGAACCTTCTGCTTCGAGATACTCAACTGTCAAATCCGCCGCGAGGGGAATGCTCAACCCGTTTCTTTATTACCTTGTTCTCCTGGAGGCATACAATGAGCTTCCGGCACAGATAGCGATGGTGATAAACTATCTCTGGCCTGTGGTACTCATGATTCTGTCAGTGCCGCTGCTTGCGCAGCGTGTAACCTTGAAAATGGCTTTCGCTTCCGGGATCAGCTTCTGCGGGATCGGAGTTCTTGCATTCGGGGGAAATCCCATAGGCGGACACCTTCCATTTTCAGCGATCGGCCTGGCTCTGATAAGCACAGTGATCTGGGCGCTTTTCTGGATTCTGAATGTCCGCGCACAGGGAGATGCGATCAGGAACCTTGCTGAATCCTTTGCTTTCGGTTTGATCTATCTTCTCATATACGGCGCGATAACCGAACAGTTTACAGGTATCATGAACCTGAATCTCCAGGGAATTGCCGGTTCTGTTTACATAGGATTGTTTGAAATGGGAGTAACCTTTGTCATCTGGCAGAAGGCGCTCGAACTTTCAGAAACAACATCCGAAGTGGCGAATCTTATTTACCTTACACCGTTCATAGCGCTGGTTTTCATCGGTTCTGTTGTGGGGGAAAAAATCGGCCTCTGGACTGTTGCAGGGCTTCTGCTGGTAATCGGCGGCATCGTTCTGCAGGAGATGGGCAAAAGCAAATATCATCGATGCGGAAAGAGCTCCTGAAGCATCTCTGTTGTCATAGCAGGCTGAGCCAGGGCCAGCATCAGCAGCCTGGCCTTGTAAGGGCCTCAGATCACCTGCACCTGCGCCTATGACTACAAGACCTTCCGCTGTCCGTCTGATTCCGGAATGGAGTCAAGACCGCCTGCGACGGATATGTAGGTAATCCCGCTTCCCAGCCACCTGTTCGATGCCAGTCTGATATCTTCCTCAGTCAGTTCAAGTATCTTCTGCATGGTGCTCCTGTCGTAATCCAGAGGAAGTTTCATTGATGCATAGGAAAGGAGTGTTTGAGCAAGATTACTGTACTTCATCATTCCGAGTTTCTTCCTGCCCAGCCACGAAGCCTTCTCCAGCCTGAGTTCATTTCTGCTTACCGCATTCATAGTGATATTATCAAGCTCTCTCTTTAATTTCTGAAAGGCCAGAGGGAAAGAGGAAAGGCTTGTAAGAAGCAGCGCCAGAATCCTGCCTCTGTTCAAATGGGGGATATAGAGGCTGCTTACATGATATGACAGACCTGTTTCACGAATATTTCTACCCAGTCTTGAACCTATCCCCTCACCCAGTATTCCGCTTAAGACTGCTATGGCATACGAGTCGGTGTGAAGCATAGGGGGAGCTGGTGTTCCTACAAGGACTGCTATCTGTTCCCTTCCCTCCAGGCTGATGTGCTGCTCAGAGGAATCCTGCTGATTACGTACTTTTTCAATCGCTTTGCAGGAAGACTCGGGGATCTTCCAATTTGAGAAAAGAGCCTTGATCGTCTGAAGTAACTTGTCCTCCTGGAAATTGCCCACAGCTACTATGACTGTTCCGTCAGGTCTGCAGCATGTTCGATGGAAATCGATTACATTCTCTTGTGTTATGGCCTCCAACGATTCTCTGGTGGGTACAGCTGTCCTTTCCGGTGGATATGTTGACTGGCTGGAGAAGGAGTTCATGGCGGCCCCTACAGGGGATTTTATCCACTCCTCAAGGTTTGAGATCGCATCGGTTCTTACAGTATCAATATCGACCGGTCGGAATGCAGGGCGCATCAGCATATCACAGATGACAGACAGAACCTCGGAGACATCCTTGTTCAGCGATGTAATGATACCGCCGGCGTAATCAGTGGTTGATGAAAAATTCACGCTTGTTCCAAGGTTTTCCAGCCGTGCGTTGAATTCAATGCTCTCCTCTTCAGCAGTTCCGAAGAGCATGGTCTCAGCGGTGATCTCAGACAGACCGGTCAGACCTGCGGGTTCTCTATTCGAGCCCATTGGGCAGGAGAAACCCATCGAAACAATGGGAAAAGAAGTATCCTTTTTCAGCAGAACCCTTATTCCGTTATCAAGCATTACATCTTTTGTTTTGTCGGATACGGAGATCGCAGGCACCCTAAGAAGTCTGTCAGGGATATCTATTTCAGAAGGTTCCTGCCCTGTCGGGGGGACAAGATCGGTCTCGGGGAAAGGGGCGGGTACTGCGGATGCTCTGGTTCCGTTCCTGTTCGAAGGGTTCAGTACGGAAACTGCGGATGAATCCTTTCTGAAATACCTGTGCGCAGCTGTTCTGATATCACTTTCATCAACTGCATTGCATGCTTCTATTGATTTCCAGTAGAAGTAAGGGTCATTGTATTTCGCGTATCCCGCAGCGAATCTTCTGGCTCTTCCAAGGGGGTCTGCGCTGGATATGATACTCCAGGCTTCCCTTCGGTTCTTGAGGATTTTCAGTTTATCGCTATCAATCCCCTCCCGTCCGATCCTGTCCATCTCCCGGAAAATTGCATCTTCAGCCTTCGACAGAGAAGCATCCTTCTGGAGAAGTGCCCGCACGACATAAAGTCCGGGCATGATAAGAGTATTCGTTGATACGGAGATATCCAGAACAAGTGACGGCTTTACCAGCAGTTCCTCAAACCTGCTGGATCTGCCGGATGCAAGGTAAACTGAAATGAGCGCGAGAGGCGCGGAATCCGCATGATTCCCTTCCGGCGCTCTGAAACCGATGGAAATTCTTGGAAGGTGAGAGGGGTGTTCGATATTCGATCTTGACTGTTCTGCAGAGGGAGGTGCAGGTGCTACGAGAGGTTTTAGAACCGGATGTCCCGTATTTATCCCGAAGAGCTCCTCTATCTTTGTGAACACTGCACTGGAATCGATATCTCCCACCACAGAGATAACCGCATTCGAAGGATTGTAGAAATTACTGTAGTACTCTCGCAGTTTCGCTGGTGAGAATGATCGGATATCATCGGG
>JBDLJP010000271.1:0-3080 GCA_039714295.1 Candidatus Fermentibacterota bacterium | reverse complement strand
GTGCCAGTTCTTCGACCAGCGTACAGTCATCCCAGTAAATGGTGCTGCCCCCGTCGGAGAAGATGTCAAGGGCTGCTATCTCGTTTACTCCGGTTGACTGCCATGCGAATGAAGAGAGGAAAACATCATTGTAATAGAGATCGTAAACGTTGACATCGAGATGTATCTCTACACGGATCTGTACCCATGCATCGTAGATCATGGTTGCGAGTACGGAAGCCATTGTGTCGGTAACAGTTGCGGCATCTGCATCAAGTTCAACCTGGATGGACCAGTCGTTGGTGTTAGGCCAGTACGTGTTAAGCATGATGAAGTACTGCTTGCCTGTTGAGCCGGTTGGAATGTACATATATGCTGTCATGATCCAGTCACCGGTGGTTTCATTGAAAGTCTGTACGATATCCGTTGTCGGGACTGATGCAAGGGAATGAGGTGTGGAATAGGCATGTGTGTCTGTTACGAAAGCATCACATGCAGCGCTGCCTTCCCAGCCTGCCCAGCCACCCTGACCGTTCAGACCGCTGTTAAGAGCGTACGCATCGAAGTTATCTTCCCAGTCAGCACTGGCGGCTGGGACGATGAGCAGTAATGCTGCGCATACTGTCATAAGACGGGTGATTTTGTTCATTATTACCCCCTAAGGTAAAGTTAAGAAATAACACACTACTGACCATTAGAATATCTTACTTCGGCATGCAGGTCAAGCCCTGGTATAAATAGATTCATTCCCACCAGCAGACAAGTCCCGGTTCTATTATGCGACCGAATTCAACATGACACGGAAGTACCCTTATGGTAAATCCCTGATTACCCGAGTGACCGCATTCGAAGGAGCCTGCGTAAAACAGTGATCCTTCCTCTTCCCGTTCGAACTGCAGGTGGACAGATTCCCTGTCCGTCAGCCATCCATCGTATTCAATCCTGCCGTGCTGGATTTCAACCAGCAGGTCATCAGGTTCAAGTCCATCTGCGCGAATAACAACTTCGACAGGGATAGGATCTCCCACAGCACAGGTGCCATTTTCAATTTCCGATTTAACCGATTCTATCCGGACGGAATCCCAGTTCTGCCGGATCTTCTCCATCCAGGCAGCCAGCTCTCTGGCTCCCGAATAACGGTTTTTCGACAGTTTCTCCGTTCCTCTGTATGCAGATATGTAGAATCTTGATGTGTATTCGGCAAGCATTCTGTTGCTGCTGAAGACCGGACAGACGTTTTTCATCGATTCCTTGACCAGTCTGAGCCAGTTTACCGGGATATCGTTCTTGTCACGATCGTAAAAAATGGGTACTATCTGGTTCTCAATGATATTGTAGAGCGCTTTTGCCTCCAGTCTGTCCTGAAGTTCAGGATCATCGTATTCCTCACCGGAACCGATAGACCATCCCGCGCCCGGTCTGTAGGCTTCAGCCCACCATCCGTCCGGGACACTGCAGTGCAGGGCTCCGTTGAAACACGCTTTCATACCGCTGGTGCCGCATGCTTCCATTGGCAGTTTCGGAGTATTCAGCCATACATCGACTCCCTGTACCATATGCCTCGCCATATCCATGCCGTAATCCTCAAGGTAGATGATCTTACCGTAGAACTCCTCTTTCATGCAGAGGTGAATGATCTCTTTTATCAGCTCCTTGCCCGATGAATCATGAGGATGCGCTTTACCCGCAAAAATGAACTGGACAGGATTTGCCGGATCGTTGACGATTCGGGCAAGGCGTTCTTCATCCCGCAGAAGGAGACTGGCTCTTTTGTAAGTTGCAAATCTTCTGGCAAAACCGATTGTGGCTCTATCCGGATCAAGAACCGGTTTGTCTTCGAAGTGAGGTTTGAGCAGCCCCATCCTTCTTATCTGCTGTTCCCATCTGTCCCTTGCCCAGGAGATAAGCCGCTCCCTCATCCTGACATGAGCCGGCCAGAGTTCGGAATCGGGGATCCTGTCAACTTTCTGCCATTCCATCTTATCTGTTTTGCTGCTTGACCATCTCGGACCGACGTACCTGCTGAGCAGTTTTTCCATCTCATCCGAGACCCATGTTTCTGGATGTATTCCGTTGGTTACATGAGTGATCGGTGTGTCCGCATATGGAAGAGCAGGCCAGACATCCTTCCATATTTCCCTCGAGATTTTCCCGTGAAGCTCACTGACGCCGTTCCTGAATTTTGAAAAACGAAGACCGAAAACAGTCATTGAGAATTTAGGGTTGTCATCGTAATGACCGAATTGAAGAAACTCCTCATCTCTCAGTCCTATTGCCCTGATCATTGGATGCAGGTACTTGATTACCAGATCTGTTGAGAATTCCTCATTACCCGCCGGCACCGGTGTGTGAGTTGTGAACACATTTCCTGCGGCTACGATCTCACGGGCTTCAGGGAATGAGAGTCCTTCCTGCATAAGCTGTCTGATCCGTTCTACAATCAGGAAAGCCGAATGACCCTCGTTGATGTGCCGGACGGTAGGAGTAAGGTTCATTTCATCAAGGGCTTTAAGACCCCCTATTCCGAGAATGATCTCCTGCTTGATCCGCATCTCGCGGTCTCCTCCGTACAGCTGACCTGTTATGTCCCTGTCATCCATGGAGTTTTCCGGAAGATTTGTGTCCAGGAGGTACAGAACAGCTCTGCCGACCTTCACCTGCCAGACCGCTGCAGTTACGATTCGCGAAGCCATCGGCACCTGTACCGAGACCTGGGAGCCGTCGGAGCGGTAGACTGGTTCAACCGGCATGTTGGAGTAATCGTTGATGAAGTACTTCTCCTGCTGCCAGCCGTCGCTGTTAAGATACTGGCTGAAGTATCCTTTCCTGTAAAGCAGTGAAACACCTACAGCGGTCAGACCAAGCTCACTGCAGCTCTTGATCGTGTCTCCCGCAAGTACACCAAGGCCTCCGGAATAGATCGGTATGCTCTCGTGGAGTCCGAACTCAGCTGAAAAAGTTGCGGTAAGGAAGTCGTCAGCGGTTATCTTCTCTTTCTTCTTGAGGGCATCAAACCAGGTGTTACGCTCAAGATAATTCGCGAGCCTTTCATTTGTTTTTTCAAGGTGTGAAAGGTAGACTGAATCTACCGCAAGCTCCTC
>JBDLJP010000270.1:0-3081 GCA_039714295.1 Candidatus Fermentibacterota bacterium | reverse complement strand
CACTGGCTGATTACAATACCGCTCTTGAACTGGATTACACTAACTACAAAGCCCTTTCAAACCGAGCTTATGTGCTGACTCTTATGGGGCGTTATGAAGAAGCATTCGAGGATTACAATACTAAAGTCGAAACCTTCCCTGATACTGCAGATGCCTATTCGGACAGGGCCGGGTTTCTGTTGGACGCAGGATACATGGATCAAGCACTTTCGGATTATCAAATCGCAATCGAACTGGCTCCTGATAACCCGCAGTATCTCTATAATTCAGGAATATGCAACACATACATGGGTAATCTCGATATCCCCATTCAGGTTTTCAGTGACCTTGTCGATGAGCATCCGCAATATATGGATGCGTACGTTGACAGGGCTCTGATCTATATCATGCAGGAGGAAATAGAGATAGCTCACGAAGGTCTTCTTCAGGCGCTGGAAATAGACGATAGTTACTCGCGGATATACAACGGATTGGTTTTGACAGCAGCACATCTTGAACAATGGGAAGATACGCTTGAGTACGCGAACAGAGGAATAGAACTGTCTCCAACAGACGAGAATTTCTACAAAGTCGCCGGTGGCGCTTATTTGAGAATGGATGACTTTGACAGCGCTCTGTATGAGTTCGAGCGGGTATACGAAGTGATTATGACCTTTCACAACGGTATAGATCCAGAGGGATCACCCGTGCAAAACATTGTCGATCTGATTGATGAACTAAGGGCAATATCGGAAATGGACCAAAATTCCAGTGAGTACTTCTACGCCAGGGGTTGCCAGTACTCCGATTTCAATGCATTCGAGGAGGCAGTAGAGGAGTTCAGTGAAGCGATACGGCTTGATCCTTATTTTGAGGACGCCATTTACATGCGGGGGCACTGCTGCATGAAAACTGGAGATACCCAGCAGGCTATAGCTGACATGGAAACCGTCATCGGCATGACGACTATTCCGTCGCGGAAGAGAATCGCGGAGCAGACTCTGCTGCAACTCTCAGATTGATAACTCCTGAAGGGGGGGATGAACTAGTCCCGGTCCGTGGATATTTGAAGTTCTCAAGATAGATTGTTCTTATTCGGTTTAAGAACCTTCCCCCTCTTCCCCCCAGCAGGCAGGTTCATATGTTGCCCATAATAACTTTCAGAATTATCCAGATTGCCACGAAAGCCTCCGTCCCGTGGACTATTACTGCCATCCAGTTACTTCTGAACAGCCGTGCCGGTAGACTAAGAATCAAACCGGCAAAGACTATCTGATGAAAAACTCCAAGCGGCTTATGAAGATGATATAAAGCAAAGAATACTCCATTGAAGAACCAGTCGAACCTGCCGAAGACTCCCCTCATCTTTGGAAGGAGTATCCCCCTGAAAAGGAATTCCTCACCGAGGAAGTAATTGAAGGGTATGGTCAGAAGAGTAAGCCCCAGCAGCAGCCACATACCCTTGAATTCAGGGGACATGACAGGACCAAGGTTGTAATGTGGGACATTTTCTACAAATGGAAACAGAGCTCCCGCGACATCTGGAAGAGTTATGTTCTGCGCAGCATAACTCAATGCGATGAAGGGTATTGCCCAGAGCAGCAGCCACCAGCTGCGTTTCTTTGTTCTCGGGTCTCTTGGTTTTTGATACCACATCCTTTTTTTAATGGTACTCCATTTGATATCACCACATTCTTTCTTTACAATGATAAGGGAAAGAATGAATTGCCATACAAGACCCAGAATCATGAAGGGCCAGAATACCAGAAACGGTGGTGTGTCGGCAGGGATGTTAAACCATCTGATTACAGCGGGAGTTACTACATATGCAAACAAAACCATTGGGGCTGTTCCAAGAAACCAGATAAGTACTATTTTGCTTAAAGAGTACTGTTCGTCATTTGTAGACTCTTCATTCGCAATCAGAGTTATTGTATGCTCTTCTGCATTCATGTTTCAATCCTCCATTGATAGTATTGCAACACTATGAATCGGATTTAAAGTTCAGTCAATATGTACCTGGAAATGAGCCTCAATCATGCTCTGCGCAGAATTAGTACAGTGGTCTCGGAAGTGGCTATGCGACCGGAATAATTCCAGACCTTGCTTATCAGCTGGGTTTCAGCGCAGCTCACTGAATTGATTAATTGCCTCTCTGAATTCCGCATGAGTGATTATGCCATCTGCGTTGAGATCAGCCCTCATTATGCGATCGCGCAGGTGATCCGGTAGTTCATCAGGGGAAAGACAATCGTCGTCGTTTTGGTCAAACTGGCGGAACACCATCTCCTGGAGAGAATCCGCGTGGGAGGTCCATGTGCTGCCGCCGTCCGTAGTGTGTGCGATCCTTCCTGCAGCGGTTGTGTTGCTTCCGCCGCACACCCATATGTCTGAATTATTCAACGCGTAAATACCATCCCATGCATAACCATTTAAGATCGGATCTGAATATTCTGTCCATGTAATTCCAGCATCCGATGTGCTGTATATGCAGTCTATGCCAGAAACCCACGCATTCTCTGAGCTTATCGCATCTACATCTAATACAGAGTTTGGCAGCTCCGTTTCCGTTCCAACCCTTTCCCAGGTTGTTCCTCCATCGATCGTTCTGAGAACAACACCAAAGCCATCACTGAACCCCCCGGATGCCCATGCGGTAAGGCTGGCGGCGCAGGAGACCGAAAGAACTTCAGGATCTAAAATGGTGACCTGTGTGTTCTGTTCGGTCCAGGTGGAACCGTCAGTGGTGTGAAGGATGGTCACTCCGCTGGCAGAAGCATCCCCGACTATCCATCCGTGAGTACCCGGAGAGGATGGACCGGTACGAACACCTCAACTGTTCCGCACGCATAACAGGCAACCTGGTAGGGCGGAAAAATGACAGCGTAACCCGCGATGCCGCCGTCCTCATTCGGCATTGGAAGAACAGTGTGATAGTTCTCCGGCGTTGGAGATGCGCCATCCTCTACCCAGGCTTCATCCATGAACTGTTCATCCAGCTGAACCAATACCTCTTCTGCGAAGGCTTCGAAATCGGTCTGACCGCCCAGCAGCTCAACAGGTCCGATCAGAGAGTCCGTGTCGATATCGAATACGAAGGCC
>JBDLJP010000269.1:0-3101 GCA_039714295.1 Candidatus Fermentibacterota bacterium | reverse complement strand
AACTGATTGTAATGGCTGACGCAATCGGCATTCTGATAAACGCATTATTTGATCTTCTGCTGGTACCATTCAGAGCTCTTCCGCAAATATGGGGGCTTCTTTTCATCTCTCTCCTGTCAGGACTGGGAATGATCACTGTTTTCAGACTAGTTTCGAACCAGGACAGGATCTCCAGAATCAGAAGGAGAATGGGGGGTGAGATACTTGGTATACTCCTTCATTTGAACAATCCGGGAACCGTCATCAGATTCGCTGGAAAGCTTATACGGAGCAATACCGTTTATCTGGCGCACATCCTGGTACCTCTTCTTGTTATAACATTGCCCTTCATGCTTGTGTGGGGCCAGCTGGATGCAAGGTACGGGACTGCTGTGATGGACATAAATGATCCTGTAACTGTAACAGCCCTGTTTGAAAATGATCTTCCTGCGAGGAACCGCATTGAGATCGGAGTATCCGGTCTGGAACTGATACCTCCTGTTGTCTTTATCGATACACTCGATGAAATAAGTTTCCGAATCCTTCCGGACGGTAATATTCCGCGCACTCTGGAAATAGAGGAAGTGCTGGTTCAGGTGGGCCGCATCGGAAACTGGAACGGGTGCAGAATTCTGAGAGCTTTTGATTCGGGAAACTCTCTCAAAAGGCTCTTTAATCCATGGATCGGAAAAATTGACAAGACACCTGCAGGTCCGGTGTCCGGGATGTATTCACTTCCTGATGTCAGGTACGGAATCCTCGGCGGTCATTGGTCCTGGATTGCCGTATTTCTTTTGTTTTCTTCACTCTCCGCAATTGCAGGAGCAAGAATATTTAAAGTGAATATCTAAAGGAATGGAGAAGTATGACGAAGATTAAACTGAAATTTGACAACGTAACCGTAGAGAGAATAAGAAAAGTCTCCAGAATAGGTGGTTATTCTTCCTCCGAGGAATTTCTGATACACGTCATAGAACGTGAACTTGATTCACTTGATCCCGCCCGGGGAGAATCAGAGGAAGATATCCGTAAGAAGATGGAAGGCCTCGGTTACATCGAATAGATTCAGATCCTAGTCAAGATATCCCAGATCCTGCAGCTTCTTGAGGATCTCTTTCTCTTCGTCGGGATGAACATCGTATTTGGGTGGCGGGACCAGTCCCGCAAGCTCAAGATCCCTGATAAATCCATCGTGGGCATCAGTATGACAGAGGTCGGATTCTTCTATGATTCTAATTTCCAGCTTCTCACTCGATTTAATGGAAGGATCTTCAGAACCTGATGTGATAACGACAACCCCATGACTGGCAAGCATGGCACATGCGATTGCTTTGGCTTTATCATTCTTATCCATTCCGAGGTTTTCAACTGCTTTGCTGTGAAATACCTCCACCCTGCCTCCGCGTTCCTCTATTTCTGTACCGAGTATGTCCAGAATTTCTTCATTGGATCCCTCTTCGGTTCTGATCCAGATTACCAGTCCCTTCATCAGTTATCTTCCTTTCTGGCAGCTTCCATGAGAATAGAAGCGATCTCGGGACGCGTGAATTCCGGAGGCGGCAGTATTCCATCCTTCAGCATGGCCCTTACTTTTTTCCCCGAGAGGAATACGTGGTATTCATTGTCGTGAGCACAGGTTTTAGGCGTTGCCATACCTCCGCATTTGCTGCAGTAGAACGCATGCTCGAACTTCAGAGGTACGATTCCAAGGTCTTCCTGGTCGAATTGATCAAAGATCATCTGAGCGTCGTATGTTCCGTAGAAATTCCCGACTCCTGCATGATCTCTTCCTACGATAAAATGACTGCACCCGTAATTCTTTCTGAGAATCGCATGGAAAACAGCTTCTTTAGGGCCTGCATATCTCATTGCAGCCGGGAATACGCTCATCGCCACCCGAGTTCGCGGATAGTAATCCTTCAGGATTTCTTCGTAGCATCGCATTCTGACATCGGCAGGGATATCTCCCTGCTGTGTTTCACCTACGAGGGGGTGAAGAAGAAGACCATCGACGATCTCCATTGCGCACTTCTGTATATACTCGTGGGCGCGGTGTATCGGGTTTCTTGTCTGGAATGCGACTGCTGTATTCCAGCCCCTCGCTCTGAACAGGACTCTGGTCTCCTTGGGATCAAGACGATAATTCTGGAAGCTCTCTGTCTCTCTTCGTCTGATTGAACGGATCTTCCCGCCGATATAAATGCCGCTTAATGATTTCAGGTACATGACACCTGGATGGGAATCGTCAGTTGTGCCGAGAGATATTTCAGCTTCCTTCGTAAGGTCGGCTTTGAAAACATCTTCCACCTGCATGTCTCCCCATATGGTGCCTTCCTCATCCTTAAGACCGACATGGTCACCGGGGGCTACCTCGGGGTCTCCATCTTTCCTGGCGAATACAACTGGAAGCGACCAGAGAGGACCTGTGGCAAGACGCATCAGATCAAGCACAGACTCGTAATCATATCTTGACATGAAACCCTCAAGCGGACTCATGGCTCCGTTCCCTATCATCTCCAGGTCGTTTTTTTCACGCGCGTTGAGTGTGAGAAGAGTGCAGTTCTGAACTTCTTTAATGATGTCTTCCGCTTCAGAGCCTTCGTATTGACGGTCGGTCAGTCTTCCGCCATGTGGAGGTACCAGCATGTTTCCAGCCTTTCATTCAATAACCTGTTGATCAAGAAATGCGTACGATGGAATTCAAGGATAACGGGTTATGGTCGTATTGAAAATATCAGGATAATCTGATTAAATATAGTCCTTTATCCTCATTCATGCTACCTGTTACAGAGCACTGCCGGGACTGGTTGAAAAGGGAGTTGTTTCATATTTTCACCGCAGTAAAGGAAAGGCGGATTAAATGGATAGTTCTCCAATAGAGGTCAGGGATCTTAAAAAATATTTCAAGAAAAAGCTGGGTCTTTCAATTTTCAAAGCACTGGATTCTATCGATTTTCATTTAACCCCCGGAGAAATACTCGGTTTCCTTGGCCCTAATGGTGCCGGGAAGACTACAACTATTAAATGTATACTCGGGCTTCTGAAACCTTCGGGAGGTACTGTATCACTATGGGGGTCGCAACCGGCAGCACCGGAAGTGCGACGCAGGATCGGTTATGTTC
>JBDLJP010000268.1:0-3145 GCA_039714295.1 Candidatus Fermentibacterota bacterium | reverse complement strand
GGTGTGCGCAGGAAGATTGTTATGATGAACCTGCGGCAGGCCTTCCCGGACAAGTCCCGAAGAGAACTGGACAAAACAGGGCTTCAATCCTACATGAATTCGGGCCGGTTCATGCTGGAGTTCGCAAGGCAGGACAGAATGGGTGAAGATTACATCGCAAAGCATATAACTGTAAGGGATCCTGAAGTGCTGGATGTTCTGAAAGACTTGAACGGGGCAATAATCATTACCGGACACTTCGGTAACTGGGAACTTTTCGGTGTTGCCTGCAGATATAAGCTGAAGGATGTCGCTTTTCTTGTCGGCAGACAGAGCAACAGCCTTGTGGATGCGTATATAAATGGAATGAGATCCACTCACGGAATAGAGCTTTACAACAGGAGGTCAGCAGTCAGAGGAGTACTGAAATCGATGAAAAGAGGTGGATATGTCTGCTGGCTTTCCGACCAGGATGCAGGCAGCAGCGGAGTAGTGATCGATTTCTTCGGTTATCCCGCTTCAACTCCAAGAGGTGCTGCGGCATTTTCTGTTAAACTCGGGGTACCTGTAGTTCCTGCGGTTCTGCTTCGGGAGGGGAAAGGCGCGGATCACCAGCTCGTGATCGGGAAGCCGGTTTACCCCGACAGTGATCTTTCACCGGAAGAAGCCGAAAAAGAGGTTACGCAGGAATACACCATGCAGCTTGAAAAGATAATAATCAGAAACCCGGAGCTTTACTGGTGGGCGCACAGAAGATGGAAAACGACCGGATTGTACACTGACAGGAAACATGAGGCATCTGTAATAAACCCAGAGGGAAAAGATAATGAAGAGTAAAGTAGCTGTGCTGAAAACATCACCGGATACCGTTCTTGAGGATTACCGCAGGCTGATGAAGAGTATAGGTTATCTTGACTATCTTGACAGAAGCAAAAAGGTTCTCCTGAAAATAAACGTATCATGGCATCACTGGTATCCCGCATGCTCAACGACACCATGGCAGCTCGATGGAGTTATCAGGACTCTTCTTGAAGACGGTTTCAGCAGAGATCAGCTTGTGTCCGCACACAACAGAACTGTAGTGGTGAGCGATAAAAGAGGCGAGAAGGGTAATCATCTGAGACAGGTAGATGAGGATCTTCACGGTATCGGGAAGATCAGGCTTTACGAGAAACCGGTCAAATGGGTTAAATTCGAGCCGAAGAAACCGTTCAGAGTACTTGGAAAGATATTCCCGGATGGAGTAAAAATCCCGGATGCCCTGATAGGTCAGAACATTATCCAGCTTCCCACAATGAAAACCCATGTTTTCACAACGATCACTGGAGCCATGAAGAACGCTTTCGGAGGGCTGCTCAGCGAACGCAGACACTGGACTCACAGCGTTATTCATGAAACCCTTGTTGATCTTCTGCGGATTCAGAAGGAAATACATCCCGGTCTTCTAGCGGTAATGGACGGCACTTTCGCCGGGGAGGGCCCGGGACCGAGAGCGATGATACCCCATGTAAAGAACTACATACTCGCATCCGATGATCAGGTGGCGATTGACGCGATAAGCGCTAAAATGCAGGGGTTCGATCCCATGAAACTGGATTTCATCCGTCTTGCCCATGAAGAGGGGCTGGGTACGGGAGATCCGGTTGATATAGAAATTGTCGGTGAAGACATTTCCAAAGTTAATTTCCATTTTGTACAGACGGAAACATTCGCCAGCAGAGGGCAGAAGGTTATCTATCACGGCTGGCTGAAACCCATGGAGAATTTTCTTCTCAGAACCCCCATCGTTCCGTGGGCATTTTTCGCCAGCAGACTTTATCATGATGTGTTCTGGCTCAATCTTGTTGGAAAAAAACGGATCAGGAAAGCTCTCGATACAGCCTGGGGAAAGCTGTTCAGGAAGTATGCGTCTGTTGATACGATTCCCAGACCTCAGAAGGAGCAGGACGGGATAGAATAACATGCCGGCAACACAGGCGGTTCTTGGATGCGGAAGATGGGGCAGTTTCCATCTATGGTACGGATCCAGGATTGGAAATACGGTCACAGGCTGGGAACCTGAAGGTATCCCCGGATTCATTGAGCTTCAGGAAACAAGGAAGAACAGGTACCTGGAACTGCCGCCCGATATACGCCTGACCAGCAATTTAGAAGAAGTATCCGGATCCGACATGATTATTGCTACAGTTCCAGCCCAGAAATTCAGAAACCTCTGCAGAGAACTCAGACGGATCGATATTTCCGGCTCCGACCTGATACTCTGCATGAAGGGTATAGAAAAGGATACCGGAAAGAGGCTTACTGAAATAGCCCGGGAGGAAGGTTTAAAACCCCGCAGTCTTTCTATCTGGGTAGGTCCGGGACATCCCCAGCAGTTCGTTTCCGGGGTGCCCAGCTGCATGATTATAGCATCGGAACACGAAAAGGATTCTGTACGCATTACAGGCCTTCTGAGCAGTGACCTGATTCGTTTCTACTGGTCCCGTGATATCATCGGCTGTGAGGTGGGAGCAGCAGCGAAGAATGTTATTGGAATCGCGGCCGGGATACTTGACGGGCTTAATCACTCAGGTCTCAAAGGAGCACTGATGGCAAGGGCACCGCAGGAAGTTGCAAGGCTGGTGGCTGCAATGGGCGGCGACTGGAGAAGCGTATACGGTCTTTCTCACCTGGGCGACTACGAAGCGACTCTCTTCTCCCCGTACAGCCATAACCGTTTGTACGGCTATGCCATCGGGAAGGGAACGAATATGGAAAATCTTCAGCTCGCTGAGGGAGTTGATACGGCTTCCGCTGTGATGCTGCTTGCGGATGAATACGATGTGGAGATGCCCATAACCAGTGTTGTGCGTAGAATTATCAATAACGATATCCCGGTGGAGAAAGCAATAGGAGACCTTTTCGCAAGACCGGAGAAGGAAGAATTTCCCGATCACTTCTGACCGGGACACACTCCCGGGAGAGGAAAGCGCACTGGAGAAGATAACATACCTGGATAACCTTACAGTCCTGCCCCTCCACATTGAGGCTCAGGGGGGTGTTTCGCATGCTCTGCAGCAGGGGTACGGGCATCCGAGAAGCACTAATCTCCCCGGAAGAAGGGCTCAGGATATTCTGGAAGACCTGAAGGAGCATACAGCCCGCTATTTCGGCGGATCGCGGGTAA
>JBDLJP010000267.1:0-3181 GCA_039714295.1 Candidatus Fermentibacterota bacterium | reverse complement strand
TTACCTGGGTTTCCCCATCCGTATCTTGCGTTGAACGCTCCGAACCCTCCACCCTCAGCTGAATTATTCCATGCATCACCCATGCACTCAACTCCATCAAGTTTACCGATCAGACATGAGATGGAGTTCCATATTGCGGGAAGACCGCCGTTGGAGATATTCTGTAGATTCTTGAAATCATTGGTTGTGTAAGCTCCTCCGGGAAGTGAAAACCCTGTAGGTGATCCATGGCTTGAGTGGTAAACATGATGAGGTCCGGCATTGAGCATGCTGTCCGTTATTGCAACGCTGTTCTGCCCCTCCGAATCGTAGCACTTTTCCTCTTCCCAATCAGACGGAACCATAGGAGAAATCAGTTCTGCGCCAGCTGAACCGTAGCATCCCGGCCAGAGCATTTCAGTTGTGTACCCTATCCTCAGTTCGATTTCAGAACTCTCAAAGTAGTCGGTTGATGATACTCTTTCGTAACTGTACACTTTCTCGTTGAAAATAGTGCACTCACTGGTAGTATTGACACTTGCCCTTCCAACCCAGAGATCCGGATGGTAATCTACATCATCGTATCCGTACTGACCCCAGACATGATTGTTGTTGCTGTCCCATAGATCCGCTCCGGGTATCATATCGTTTATATCAGACCAGTATAGATCAACAGGCGGGAATTCCTCATAACTGCCAGAGCTTATTCTTGCATCTCTTCCTGCTATCTTATTGTCATCTCCATAAATCAGAACATATTCCACACCTTCATCGCGACAGTCCGTCAGGAATGCGCGTATTTCCTGCTGAAGGTCATAACAACTGTAATTACTGTCGATCCAGGTTGTTGTGTATACTCTTGCAGGTACCCCCTTTGAGGTTTTCCAGTCTGCAAGTTCCTGGGCGTATGTCTCGTATTCGGTAGTCGCGATAATTACGTACTCCCCGTAAGTCAGGTCTTTCGAATCGACTATACAAGCGCCTGAGCTGGATACTCCTTCAGGGTTTACTACCGAATTTCTGAGTATTTCCTGTGAACGAATTTCGGTCTGATTACTTCTTCTGAGAACGGTGGACGCATCCGGACTGCTCTCGTAAGTAACTCTCAGTGTAAGGTCTGCAAGAATATCAACCGTCCTGCTTGAAGGGTTCCATCTCACCGGGAATACGTTCACATACGCGACAGGAATGCCCAGAATCACGCTGGATCCTGTGAATTCAGCGGATTTTCCAGGATAAAAAGAACTGGATTTGTATATCTCAGGATCAGGCTCATCCGGAATCCCATCCCACTCAAGCGAGAATGGAACCTGTGTCTGAACCGGCATGATATTGTACATTCCCCGTACAGCGCTGTATTCTGCATCAATGATTTCGATTCCGGTCGCAGCACAGCCTGTTGGAAGTGCTATCCTTGCCGAGTATACTGGAAGGCTCGGGGCGCCAACCGCGCTTATGAGACCCATTCCCGCACCGGTAATTCGTGTATAGATTCCAGTTTCGGAAATGTTAATTGCCGAGGCATCCAGAGGTATGGAAACGGTCATTTCACCAGCGAATGCACTAAAAGCGATTCCGAAAGCAGCACAGATAATAAGTGTTTTCATAATATTCCTGTCACAGTTTGATTTCGATTGCATCTAAATATACTAATATCAAGAAGAAAATAGTAACCTCATTGCAGGTAATACTGCATTCCAGAATGCGGAATACCCAGCCGGGTTGGCTGAAAGAGCCATTTCTAATCCTGTGAGTATACTTTCGCAGAGAACCGTTTTTCGCGGGTAATACTACTGGAATAGCTCAGAGAAGCTCAACATAAAGAGTCAGATCCCACACAGTTTCGTTGTTGTGCAGCGGATCCTCCTCAACGATTGTTGAATCCAGATCAGCAAAGATTCCGTTTTCCGAACCGTCGACATCGATCACACGCACATCCCAATACCTGAAAGGTCCGATATCCCCCTCTGTAAGCGGGGTCCAGCAACATTCGAAGTAACCCGTAGAGTCTGAATATTCGATATCTCTGACATTTGACAGTCCACTATCGAACACGATTATATTAGCACCCGGAACAGCACTGGAATCGGTCGATGACAGCACGTACCCGTTTATTCTCAGGTTGTTGTGGAAGCCACTGGAGGGAAACAGAAAACAACCCGCCAAAAACAGCATCGATAGCGTAAGTAAGCTAATCACAGATATATAGATGTTCTTATTTTCTCGATACTCCATTGCATACCTCTTTCAGCATAAACGTTAGAAACAGTAGAGTCCTCTTTTGCGTTCGAAGCACAAGATCAAGTTATACGACCGATGCATCCGGGCTGGGTTAAAAGGAATCAGCCACAATCTCCACATAGAAGTCGATCTCATAATAGAGATTCAACTGACTTTCTGTGTTCTCCTCGTAGATAAGGGTATCCTGCGACACGAAAACACCATTAACCTCACCATCTATGTCCGTTACGGTCACCACCAGTTCAAGTGGATCACCTTGCCCTGTAGGAAAGGTTCTATGGTACTCGTAATATCCGGTCGAATCTGTCGTATTCTTCGTACTCTGATAACCTACCATCAGAAGAGCCCCGGGGATGGCTGTTGAATCAGGCTCAGCTCTTACGTATCCGGAGATATTAACGTTGTTGAAAGTGCCCTGGTCGGAGATACATCCCTGCAACAGGAGAATAGAAAGAACTATGGAAACAGCAACTGCTTTTGATCCGGCAATCATTATTACACTCCGTCTTTTAAAAGCATCACATTAAATCAACTGCAGAACCGTAACAGTATTGACTCAATCCACTTCCCAGGCTGCACCCAATGATATTACAGGAGAGGTTCCAGTGAAGGATTCCAGTCCTTCATATCCGTAGTAATCCCAGTCACCCTTCAGTGTAGACCAGGAGAAAGCCCCATTGATGGTCAACTGACCGATCAGGTACCCCGCTCCTGCTGAGAATCCCGGACCCTGCCTGCTGATAGCCTCTGTCATACTGCTGTAGAAAACACCACCACGGAGTACGAGAGAGCTGGAGGGTTTCATCGAGACAAACAACCGCCCGGTGTTGACAATGCGATCATCAAGAGAGGCAGTTTCAAATTCAGCTCCCGCCTTGATGTCAGTCATGATGTTGACCATAGCAGCCATCGATAAGAGGGATTCCGAATAACTTCCTCCCGAGCCCCATGCGATACCGAT
>JBDLJP010000266.1:0-3219 GCA_039714295.1 Candidatus Fermentibacterota bacterium | reverse complement strand
AGAGAAACTGCAAATGGAGACACAGCCCAGATAAGCCCGGCCCAGACTGCTGATGATAGATTAATTCTTCTGGCAATCAGGGACATCAGAGGGATAGCGGCAAGAGCGGATGCGAGAGCTGGTACGATCCTCATGCCGGTTTCACTAAGTCCGAATAGTATTGCTGAAAATTTCAGAAACAGGAAAGCAAAGGGGGGATGCGGAGATCCGGCAATAGACATTCTGACAAGATCTATGGGATTTAATTCCATCAATCCTGCCGCGTACGCTTCATCAACCCAGAGGCTCTTCGATCCGATCTCTATAAGGCGGAGAGTAATCCCTGCGGTAAATACCAGAAGATAGGATAACCATGGATTCTCAGAGATCAGTTTGCTGAACTTATTCATTTATCTCAAATTTCTGCGGTTAATATACATAGAGTGCAGTGCCGGTGAATGATCAGGATACTCATTTCTGCAGGCTGTCCAATCGAATCTGCTGATACTCGGAATTGAACCTAATATATATTTCATAGGATGGGTATATCCCGAAGGAATCTGCACCCTCCCCCGCAGACGGTTGCCGAGCTGCATGATCTGCAGTCCGGATTCCGGTTGCTGCTGCGGAATTCCTCGATATATCGAGATCGGGACAATTGTTCAAAAGTGCTTACAAGGAGGTTCCCCAGGACACGGGAGCTCTGCTCGCATACTCTCAGATCTCCAGCGGGACTGATCGCCCATTTTCCTTCTCCGCAGATGCATGAACCAAATGTAATACCCGGATAATTGCTGTGCCGCAGAAGGCAGTCTTCTACAGGAAGAGCTGCGTATACCATCATTCCCGGGCACATTATCGACCTTGTGTCTGCGCTCTTCAAGGCAGAATCAAGCTGCTTCAGAGTGGGCAGAAGGTGTCTGTTCGCAAGACCGGTTCCGCCGGGTACGAAGCGGTTGAGAGCTACAGCGTCCGCCGAGAAAGCGCAGGCCAGGTCAACAACCCGCCCGGCATCACAGAGATTCCGTGAGGTTATTATATGAGAAACTGTCAATTTTGCTCCGGAGGACACGGCAGCGAGCATAGCCTGTTTCACAGCTGCAAATCCATCGGTGCCTGTCAGCTTTCTGTACCCCTCTGTGGAGACTGATGTAACGGATACATCAAACCAGGAAGCACCGGCTTCCTTCAGCAACTCAGCTCTGTTTCGATCAAGAAGCAGACCGTTTGTGGCAATTCCAACAAGAATCCCGCGCTTTCGAAAGAGCCTGACAATTCCGCACAGGTCATCTCTGAGCAGAGGTTCTCCGCCGGTTAGCGTAACTGAGATAGGATGCGCCTCCAGAATTGAATCCGCGATCTTCTCTATATCATCAAGCTGGAGTTCCCGGGGAGACACCTCACCATCCGCCTTCCAGACATTGTAGCAGTAATCACATGCAAGGCTGCAACGGGGAGTTGTTTCAAAAACGAATATCGGTCGGCTCATCGAGGGGTGGAAAACTCAAGATCGATAAGAAGACCGTGCAGACAGGACAACCTGTTCTGCACAATGCATATGGATTGTTCGATAATCTCAAATTCCTCAAGCAGTTCAGCGTACTGTTCTCCTTTGTCTTCCCCGAGATCCCTGAGATCATTCAATATTGCAGTTCTTGTACTGTCAAGGAATGGCAGTATGCGATCGGTCTCCAGCGGCCATTCAATTGACCATAAAGCACCTGTATAAGTGCTTCCGTGGCTGATTGTCTCAAGGAGGAAGTAGGTGTCAATTGAAGATCGCAGATTAGCAAAGGCAGTTATCATCTCCCTGGTTGATATCAGACCCTCCTTTTTCAGAAGGGCTACCGTATCGATACCAGCTTCGATCCGGGATAGAAGGTAATCAGTCTGTTCTGAGACAGGAGGAGGCATCATTCTCGTAAAGGGCATTACTGAACCGTAGGAAAGCATATCGAGTCTGTTGAGTGCCAGTCTGTGGAGTAGTACTATATCGAGTGAGTCGATTCCGATTTCGTCTGAAATGTAAATCAATTCAGTCTGGCTTCCATCCAGTTCAATCCTGATTTTATCATACTCTTCATACGCAAGAGCACTGGAGGTGTAATTTCCGTCCGCCGGACCGATACTGTCCAGCTTCTTCCACAGTCTCTTGAATTCCTGCCACTGAGGACAGCTCCATAGCGCAGAAGTTCTTGTAAACAGAGATGGTGACAATGAAGCGGTCGAGTCTCCAGTAGTAACTGAACCGATCTGACCCTCTGACTGATCTGCAGCTGCATCTAGCGGCAACAGACCGGCAGCGATGAGAATACCGAGGGTCTGAGGAATCACTCTGTTCTGAATTCTGCCATTATGTTTCAAAGTAACCCTCCTCCCGTTCTTCGTAAATATGATAGTTCACGCACTGATGATAGTTCCAGGATATCAGGGTATTTGACCATGGACTTCCTGGAATTAGATTCATCTCACACGAGAACCAATAAGGAGTTTTAATGTCTGCTGTTGTCAAACCAGTTAAAACAAAAAGTGAACTGAAGAAATTCATCATGCTTCCATACAGGCTTTACAGTGGTGACCCTCTGTGGATACCTCCTCTTATCTCCCAGGAAAAGGCTCAATTCAACCCTGAAAAGAATCCAGCCTACAGGTACTGCGACACCGAATTGTTTCTGGCCTGGCGTGATGGCAAACCAATCGGCCGTATTGCAGCCATCGTAAACACGAGGTACGTGGAAAAACTTGGCAGGAACTGTGGAAGATTCGGATGGTTCGAGTGTGAGGACGATCGGGAAACAGCAAATGCGCTGCTCGAAGCAGCAGAGAACTGGCTCGCTGAGAAGGGCATGGTCGAGATTTCAGGACCTATGGGTTTCACCGATAACGACATGACGGGATTTCTCATAGAAGGATTCGATGAGCTGCCCACCATATCAGGCAGTTATAATCCACTATGGTACAACGACCTGGTAACATCAAGAGGTTACACAAAAGAAGTAGACTACGTTGAGTTCAAGATCACAGTACCAGATGCCCTCCCCGAAAAAGTTGAACGTCTGACAGCCCTGATTAAGAAAAGAAGCACTGTAAAGGTCTTCAATGAGACGTCCAGAAAAGCCCTCTCGCAGAAATGGGGACACCAGCTTTTCGATGTTCTGAATGAATCCTAC
Source organism: Candidatus Fermentibacterota bacterium (assembly GCA_039714295.1). GTDB lineage: Bacteria > Fermentibacterota > Fermentibacteria > Fermentibacterales > JCC-6 > Aegiribacteria. Next base: position 70 of record JBDLJP010000266.1, on the reverse strand, counting down.
AAAGGTCTGTACGGCACGACTCTGCTGGATGAGAAGGAAATCGATTACTACATAAAGACCTATCTTGGAC
>JBDLJP010000265.1:0-3220 GCA_039714295.1 Candidatus Fermentibacterota bacterium | reverse complement strand
GATTCTTTTTTTTCATTTCATGTCCCTTGTTCCAGAAGTGTATCTTATAAGTTTGAATTAAAGTATCATACTTACGGAAAAAAAACAAGACTGATTCCTGCGATTCGCCTGAAAGGTTGTAAGAAAATTGAAGGAGAGGCTGATAATCAGATGATCGACAAAATCATTCATGCAGCTCAGGAAGCCGGCTCAATACTTCTCGCTGCCCAGAGCGGGGCTGAAGTATCGAACAAAACTGATCACGAACTTGTGACATCCGCTGACCTCCTTTCGGAGAAGTACCTGAAAAAACGTCTGCTTGAAATAGAACCGAAAGCGCGTTTTCTGGGCGAGGAAAGCTGGGAGGGAGAGTTTCCCGAACCTCCCTTCTGGATCGTCGACCCTCTGGACGGCACGAATAACTATGCTCACGGATATCCCGTATGGGCAGTGAGCATAGCGTACTGGAACGGAAGCGATGTGTTATACGGCTGTGTGCATGATCCGGGCAGAAAAGAAACTTTTTCCGCAACTTTGGGATCGGGCGCGTGGATGAACGGGCAGCAGATCTTTTCAACGGGAGCTTTCGATCTTTCAGATTGCATTTTTGCGACCGGTTTCCCCTACCATAGAAAAATCGATGATCCCGGTATGGATCTCGATGTCCTCAGGTATTTCCTTGAAAGAGCACAGGGAATACGCAGGGGAGGGTCTGCGGCGCTTGACCTTGCATATGTCGCGTGCGGGAGGCTTGACGGTTTCTGGGAAGAGCATCTGAAACCATGGGATATGGCAGCCGGTTTTCTTCTTGCTGTTGAATCCGGCGGGATGGTTTCTTCGTACAAAGGAGAAAAGTGGTCCCCGTCATCCGGAGGAGTGATCGCATCAGGAGAACCTGTTCACAGTGCAATGCTGCAGGGAATTATTCACAGAAAAAGCAGATGACGCGAAGCGGGAATTCTGCGTCACCTGCTGTAAATCTCTGTTGCCGGCCTAGAATCCCAGGTTTACTCCGGCGTAGAACATGCTGATGCCGTCCACTTCCTGGTCCGAGGCTATTGGTTTAGTGTATTTGTACTCTCCAAAAACACTTAATGGAACCATGGGCGGCTCGAAGACAAGTCCGATAACCCCATGAATACCGGGGTGGACGTGATCGTAGGGATCTATGCTCAAATTACCACCCGTTTCCTCATTGACAACCTGCATCAGAACATCGGCGTCGCTGAAGAGTAAGTGAACTCCACCTCCTGCACCTATATACGGTTTCAGCGGAAGCACTCCGATAGGTACTTTGATTTTCATGGTTGCTGCCAGATCGATATCATGGAATGTAGCTGTATAGTCCTGCAGCAACTCTGTGCTGATACTGTCCGGAGACCATCCCCATTCGTTTTCAAGGTACTGGTACAGGCCTGTCGTGTCTCCCTGATAGTTCTGACCGAATTCATCGTTGATATATGAAACAAGGTACTGTTCCATGGATATATCACTCTCGTTTGAAGCGTACGCCCCGCTTATCTCAAGATCCACAAGACCAAGAAGAGGGAATGTCAGCTGACCTCCGAAAACAGCGCTTGAGGCGCTCTGTCCGGTTCTGGGATCATCTCCATTATAGTAGCCGATCCTGCCGCCGACCTTCATTCCGGCAGTAGCTAAACCGCAAACCAGCAATAGTATAAGAATCTTTTTCATTTACAGCTCCTTTCAATATTTTGGTAATATACTTCATGGTGGCAAGACGTGTTTACTGAACAGCATAAGTCCCTTGACTCACAATGAGTTCATCTGTTAAATTATTATGCTGTTTTAGTGTGAGCATTCTTATTTACATGTTCAATGAAGGAGGCACTTGATATGAAAAGAACTTTCTTATTAACGCTCCTGGCCGTGGCATCTGTTTTTGCCGCGGGACAGGGAAGCGTTTCCGCCTGGCAGTCCTTCGGAGGAGCCTTGGGAGAAAGCCCCGAGGTGACGGTCCTTGAATCGGACCAGAACCATATGGTGCTGGAAATCTCCATTCCGGGCTTCTGGCTGTACGACAAACCGGCAGAGGGCACAACATGGAACTGTGTTGAGCTGCCCGAATGCTTTCCACAGGGAAAAGTCGGTTTACCTGATCTTCCATCAGTGGTCGAACTCTTCGCGCTTCCTTTCGGAACAAGAGCAGTTGCAACCGTCGAGGAAGTTACTTCAACAACCTACGCAAACATGGAGATCCTCCCAAGACAGACCCCGGAGATCGACATGGCCCACGCACCGTTCCCCTTTGTAATCGAGAACGAGTTCTACCAGAGCGGGCAGAGCTTTCCCTCCGCAGCGCTGGAGATCGACAACGAGGGTATCTGGTCGGGTCTGAATGTTGCAAGGCTCGTAGTAAATCCCTTCAGTTACAACCCTTCAACGGGAAATATGGAAGTTGTAAGCAGTATCACCCTCAGGGTCGATTTTGAGGGAACTGCTGTTCAGCTTTCCGACCCGGTTACTCCCTCCATGGCTTTGGAGATGGAACGGACCGTAATCAACTGGGACGTTTTTGAGGCTTCAGCCACATCACTCGGCAACCGCGATGATGGAGTGGAGTACGTCTTTATCTGCACCGAAAACACCGTAGACTGGGTCACCGAACTCTTCGAAACCCATCATTATCTCGGGCTGCATGTAAGAGTTGAGGTGCTTCCCGCATCCGGCGCAACCACTGACGATGTTAAAATCGCCATAACCGATAATTACACCACTGGTGTAACCCGTTTCGCCTGCATAGTGGGCGGACACGATGACCTGCCTTCATACAACTACGGAAGCTTCTACGGAGATTACTTCTACGCCTGCCTTACCGGAGGCGATGATCACGCCGAGATAGCCGTTGGTCGTCTCACCGGTAATCAGGCACAGATAGAACTCCAGGTAGACAAGATCATGACCGGCTACATGGATTACGCTTTCGATGATTCATATACAACTGGCATCGCCCCGAGCGAAGCGGTTCTTGCCGCTCACGGCGAGAATTATCCCCTCAAGTATACGCAGTGCTGCAACGAGATCGCAGCGTATCCTTACAGCCTCTGCGACATGAGCTTCATCAAAGTGTACCCGCCCGAAGGCGGCACGGCTGCAATGGTTTCCGACGCTATTAATAATGATATAGGTACAATTACATACAGGGGCCACGGAGATGTAACCGTCTGGACATGGGCTCCCGGCTGGAGCGCTACCAATATCAACGCCTTAACCAATACTT
>JBDLJP010000264.1:0-3236 GCA_039714295.1 Candidatus Fermentibacterota bacterium | reverse complement strand
CGTTCTTTCCTCGCAGATAGAAGGCACACAATCCTCCTTGTCCGATCTCCTGCTGTTCGAACACAACGATGTGCCTGGGGTACCAGTGGATGATGTGATCGAAGTTGTGAACTACGTTGCTGCATTAGAGCATGGTCTATCAAGACTCAGGGGCGGCTTTCCTCTTTCAAATCGGTTAATCCGGGAAATACATGCTGTGTTGCTGAGAAGAGGTCGCGGCAGCGAGAAATCCCCCGGTGAGTTCAGGCGATCACAGAACTGGATTGGTGGAACGCGCCCAGGTAATGCTCTGTTTGTTCCCCCTCCGCACACCGAAGTGGTTGGCTGCATGTCAAACCTTGAGCGTTTTATGCACTCAGACGATGATCTGCCCGTACTTATCCGCGCAGGGCTGGCTCATGTGCAGTTCGAGACCATACATCCCTTTCTCGATGGGAATGGCAGAGTCGGGAGGCTGCTCATTACTTTCCTGCTCTGTGAGGCAGGCATTCTCCAGGAGCCCCTGCTATATCTGAGCTTGTATCTGAAGCGGAACCGTTTTGAATACTACGAACTCCTGGAAAGGGTTCGGAAAAGAGGAGACTGGGAAACTTGGCTTTCCTTCTTCCTGGAAGGAATCAGAGCAACAGCCGAAGAAGCTGTTTCCACAGCACAGCAACTCACAACAAGCTTTCTTGAAGACAGAATCAGGATTGAAGCGATTGGTAGGAGAGCAGGTTCCACCCTCCGCCTGCTTGAGGTACTTAAAATTAAGCCTCTAAGCTCAATATCCGATGTTTGTGAGAGCACCGGACTCTCATTCCCAACAGCATCCTCAGCGATGCAGATCCTTCAGGAGATGAGTATCGTTCGGGAGATCACCGGGAAGAAGCGGGGAAAGCTCTACATGCATGACAAGTACTTGAAACTGCTCAGTGAGGGAACAGAAATAGCGGGCCTCTGAAAAAGAACCCGGCCATGAAGACCGGGTTCGTTTTGGTAGCGGGGACAGTATGTTCACCCGGTTGGCACACAATTCCGACAATATCCGTTCACTGGATTTACAAAGGAGTAAAACAAGGAACCAAGAAGCTGGGACGACTCAGTATCATAGACTGAATCAAGCAAATCAATATGTTTTCAAAATAACGTTCCTTATCGCAAGATGATCCAGGGGTGCCGGCAGAATCTGCACCGCACCTCGTAAACCGTCACACGCTGACTCGTACGGGCGGGTGACCCCCCGGGGCACACGGAGCCTATCGGCATACTCGGACCATTGTACCCGTCCACTGCTTTCAGGGGAATCCTTGCCCAGAAGCGACCGCACTCCGGGCAGCGTCGGACAAGAACGAACCGGCCACAAAAAAAGGCGATGATCAGTACTATCCAGGCTACGACGAGAGGCAGAAAGATGCTGCTGCCGATGGACAGCATGGTTCCCATCAGGGCGCCGAAGATAACCAGCACGATCGGGGGGTAAAAGAGCATTTGCCTGCTCTGCTTCTGCGCGAGTTCCACCCGGGCCTTCGAGAAGTCGAGCTTGGGGGGTGGGTCATAGGGATCCACCGACCGGTCAACGAGGTCCGGATAGTTCTGCAGGTTCTCCCATAAATCGGGCCTCATGCTCCTGTACGCATCCGTTATGTCCCATCGCAGACGGAGATGTTCCTCCTCGTTAATTGCGATGCTGATGAGTGTGTTTACACGGTCGGGCATCATCGGACCGATCTCCGTCAGTGCGTCCACGGCTGCAAGCCGGATCCGGAGGTCATTCTCCTTGTCCTCGGTGTGCGTTAAAAGAAGGTCGATGGTCCTCGCCGTAAAATCGGCATTGGAGAGATTCAGAACCCATTCGAGCAGCCGGCCGACACGCGAACGATACTCCTCCGGATTATCGAACCGCAGCTGTGCGTCGAGCAGCTCCAGATTCTTTGTAACCTCGTCCCAGGCACTCTTAGTCATTGGTCCTTTCTCAGATCAATAAGGGATATTTCGAATCTACTCGGCTGGGTTAAGTTCCAGCATGTACACCCTCTGAAAGTCCTCCATGGATGTATTGACTGCTAGAATCCCATTCTCATCCCCGTTGATAGTCCAGTTATTCAGATCCAGTTGATCACCGGCGTAATCTACTTCTGCATGGAACAGTACATTGCCGTCGAAATCATAGACACGGTAGACAATTCCAGGATAGATACCCATTCTCACCCATAGTCTTTCCTGATCATCTACGAACATTCCTTTGACGATCTCCATATATGGATCCAGAACAATCTCTATATCGTCGGCCGACCTTCCTGATCTTGCCAGCATTGTGTTTACAAAACTCATATAGCTTTGCATTTCAGCATCCAGCTGATCCTGAGTTTTCCTTACGCGATGAATATTCTCATCCTCTATCAGCAAGTACTCTGATCCATCGGGATTGCAGCAATGAATGGAGAGTTCATCTATTGATGATCGGGCATAGAAAACATACCCATCCGTCGAAGCGCAATAAAGGAGATTGTCCTCCCTGCTCTCTGTGAAGTCCATTGTTCCGGGGCTGCTAAGGTCCCAGACATTTTCGAAGGAGTAGAAAGTGATTGTAGGTTCTTCCTCGAACAACTCCCATCTTCCCAGTGTTGTTGTGGACACCGGACCAGTTTCCGCGACATCAAGAGACATCTCCGTACCAGTGAAGCTTCCATCATCCAGGATTTCTCTAATGGACATCATACTGTAACCAGTAGCTAGATACTGCTCAATAAAGGAGAAAGTGCTGTCGAATACTGCATACCCGCCCGAGGAAGTAATCAAAACACTTCTGTCAGGTAGTAACTCTACCGTGGAGGGCATATTGAACTCACCTGGACCCTCCCCCTCCCTGCCTATGCTCTCCAGATAGTCGCCTATGGGTGAGAAGACCAATACTTCGTGTTTCAGTCTGTCTACTATGAAGATCCTGCCATCTGATGAGCAGGTTGGATCGGTTGGCCAGGCAAACATGTACTCATCTTCTCCCAGTTCAACACCTATTGAATCAATCACTACAAGTCTATATGCGATATCAGGCAGAGGGAAGTATTCCTCCGGCTGTCCGCAGTTTATAAGTAGGATGGAGAATATGCAAGGAAGTGAAAACCTCACTGCAGATAATAGCATTCTTTTGTCGGGTTTGCTGATTCTTAATTCCTCCGTAGGGCTGTGATTTTCACAAGTAAGATGTGTTGGTCTTAACTTCAAGACAACCCTTCGTACATCACTCAGTGGAC
>JBDLJP010000263.1:0-3250 GCA_039714295.1 Candidatus Fermentibacterota bacterium | reverse complement strand
CAAGTCCCACACCTCCGCCGATAACCAGTATATCCTTACCTATGAATTTAGTGAGTGGATATCCTTTGCCAAGCGGTCCTCTCAGACCAACGGTATCACCCGGTTTCAGTTCATGTATGGCATCTGTAACTTTACCTACTTTTACGATGGTTATCTCCATCGTGTCTTTGATCTGTGAATCTGATGATGGTGTGAATGGAGCTTCACCTGATCCGGGAACCGAAAATTCCATGAACTGACCGGGTTTGAAAGTAAGTTCTTCCTTTGGTTTAAGAAGGAAAGTTTTAATAGAAGGTGTTTCGGTTGTTACCTTCAGTACCTCAGCTTCAATGGAACGGTATGGATTTTTCATCTATACTTCCAGTCTTGCAAGTACTTCTCTAATGTCTATCTTGCCCGGACATGCAGCTATGCATCTGCCGCACCCGGTACAACCGATTTCATTGAGCACTTCAGGGAAGTAGTTGAATTTCTTATCAAATCTGTTTCTGAGCCTCATCCATAATCTTTCCCGCGGGTTGTCTCCTCCTGCTACTCTTGCGAAATCATGTATCATGCATGAATCCCATATCCGGAATCTGGCGAGTTTGCCATCGGATTTCTGATCGTAAAGAAGAAAACAGTGACATGTTGGACAAATGGTATTGCAGGCTCCGCATTCCACACAGTCTTCAGAAGCGTCCTTCCAGATAGTGGATTCATACTGCTTCTGAATAATTCGACTGAGTCTGTCAGCCACAGGAATCTGAAGTTCCCTGGCACTCTTCTCAACACCGGATTTCACAGTGTTTCTATTTTCCTCGATAACCCTGAGCTGAGTCTCGGTTGCAGGTGTGAAAAGATCCTTATTGTTTTCAACAAGATCACTGCCTTTATGGCTTCCGGTATTAACTATGAAACCGTCATCCGCAGGAGACAGATTAAGATCAAAATCAGATTCAGGCCAGGGATTGAGATCGACCGCTGTACAGAAGCAGTTATCACCATAACCGGTACAGTCGGCTGAAATAATCAGACCATTTTCTCTTGCCTTCATGTAAGTGGGGTCACCGAATTCATCATCTATGAATACAAAATCAAGAACTTTGAAACCCTTCAGGTCACAGGCCTTGGCTCCTACAATGCACGGAGGCTTATCATCACGCAGGAGATCAGGCTTGAAATCCTCAGCGACTTTCTCACGACTCATAAAATAAAATGATTTCAGGGGATCGAATGATCTGATCCTGCCAATTTCGTAATTGGTATCCGAATCGCCCAGTAAAGAATAGCCCGTACCGTTCCCCATGCTTCGAGGAACATACACTCTGTAATCCCTCATGAGGGACTTGAGAAGTTGATCTAAATTACCCCGCTTGATGAAAATCATTGGAACTAAATAGAAAGTGAAAACGGGTTTGTCAAGGGGGTTTAAAGGAAAGAATTCACTCGAAGTGACGGTTATTGTTATGCTATTGTCATGCTTGATATTACAGTTTCAGCAACCGATGATATATTCACTTTTCTCGATATAGTTTTGCGCACAAATCGGCTTCAGTGTTTAAATCCATACGAAAGTGAGCGGATTTAGAGAATATCAGGGCCGGGCGTCACTTCTGGTTACCTGCCTCGATGAAGTGACCAGAAGTGACGCCCGGCCCCTATTCGTAAAGCGCTTTATAGATCATGTAGGCATGATGGACATTCTGCGTATAATTTTTAGTTTCATTGTAGGTAATCAGCGAGAAGAATTCATCCGGTTCCATATCCTCAGCACCCCAGTGAACAGCGTTATGAGGGCCTCCATTGTACGCGGCTGCTGTGAATACGGGATCACCTCCAAGATCGCGTTTAACTCCCGAGATGTAGCTGATTCCGTATTCGATGGAAACTGCCGGGTCATAAAGCCGGTCAGGGGTGAAATCGCTCCATCCCTGTTCAATCGCGACGTATTCAGAGGTACTCGGGATCATCTGTATAAGCCCTCTTGCCCCGGCAACTGAATAGCAGGTCGGCTGGAACATGCTTTCGTTTCTAATTATCGCCCATGCGAAAAGGGAATCCAATCCGTACTTCTCACCTGCAGGAACAACAAGCTCCGGCCACGCCATCTGGTAGCGAAGCATCCATAGTTCCCTTGGTCTGTCATTATCATTTCCTGACAGATCCCACATGTTGTATCCGGATATTGGTCTCCGTTCCCATACATCGTGTTCAAGGTAGAAAGGAGCAAGGTAATCCGGTCCGCCGACAATCTCTTCCGCTATGCGGAACTCACCATCAGCGAAATGTCTCAGACCTGCTTCCTGCAGAAATAGCCCTCTAAGCGCAGCTTCAGGCGGCTGGGCAGGGGAATGTCCATGCCTTGTCATCCATTCATCCAGAGGTTCTTCTGTGAACTCGGGTTTCCATGCATCCCGCCCCAGAAGTTCCCTTGCGAAAAAGGCGGGGAGACTCGCAGGAGAAGACTGGATAAGATTCTCAAGTACCGCTGTACCCGACGGATTGCCTTCTGCGATGAGAAGTTTGCCCAGCCAGTACTTTGCAGATGAAGCATATACACTGGCCGGCCATCTGGAGATGAATGCCTCCAGTTCCACTAAGGCATCCCGGATACTTCCGGATTTCAGAAGCGAAAAGCAGAGGTAAAAATGCGCATCATCAGCAGTAACATTGTACGGGTACCGATCAAGAGTGTTTCGGAACCAGGGGACAGCCTGCTCCCAGAGCCTGTTTTCAACCAGCAGATCACCGATGTACCAGGGGAGATTACCGATCCTGTGATGCTCCGGGAAAGCCTCTCCATACTGCTTCAGAACCGCAAGTCCGCGTTGCCAGTTGCCTGAACGTCCCAGATCCCGCCCGAGGTATATCATCGCGTCAGGCGTATCCTCGGAGGCAGGCCATCTTATAAGATGTTCATCAAGCATAGTGACTGCTGTCTCGTAAAAACCCAGTCTATCCCTTGTACGGGCGGCAAGATACCACAGATGCGGATCAGGGTCAGCGGAATGAATGGCAATGTCGTACAATTCGTTCCAGAGCCCTCCGGTATAGAATGGATCAGCAATAGAAGCAGCAAACTCTCTGTCGTTAAGCAATTCCAGCCTTAACTCATCGTAAGCACCGGCATGAACCGGAGCAGCAGGCCAGAGTTCAAAGGAGGTCAGAAGAATGTTCCGGTATTCCGGATGACCATTTTCCAGCATCCAGATACCCTTGTAATGATAGAGAAGGGACAGAATTTCATCTGAGCCTGTACTTTCAGCCT
>JBDLJP010000262.1:0-3256 GCA_039714295.1 Candidatus Fermentibacterota bacterium | reverse complement strand
TATAACAAAACCTTCAAAAATGTTGAGCACGTGACAACGCCCGTAATCAGGAAAGAAGCATGGTCCGTCTACAACCAGTATACCATCAGGGCCGCTGACCGGGACGCTCTTCTTGACTACCTCAGAGAAAGAAGTATCGGATGCGCTGTCTACTATCCGCTTCCCCTTCATCTTCAGCAGTGTTTTGAGTGCCTCGGTTATTCTGAGGGGGATTTTCCAGTTTCAGAAGCTGTTTCAAAAGAAGTTATTTCCCTTCCTGTTTTCGGTGAGCTGTCTGAGGAAGAGCTTGCCGAGGTGGCAGGCGCCATAAGGGATTTCTATGCCGATAAGAGCTGATCAGCTGCTGATCCTTCTTTCCTCTGTGCTGATCCTTTCCCCGCTCTCAGAGGCAGCTGCCGATGATTTCATCCATTTCATCGGAGAGGACATACATCATTTCTTCTCTCTCGAACCGCTGGCGGTCATAGGGCTCGGAGGAGCGCTCACAGCGGGTGCTTTCCTCTCTGAGCGCAGCGAAGGCAATCAGGATTTTATGGGAGAGGGGTGCCTGAAGGATTTATCATTGGTCTGCGACAGAGCCTTCGGTCTTCCTCTTCTCGGAGCTTCTTCCCTCATCTGGGCGGGCGGTGCGGTATTTGATAACAGCAGTACCGAAGAGACCGGTCAGATGCTTACCGAGGGACTTCTTCTTACATACGGTCTCACAGGTGCAATCAAGCTGGCATCGGGCAGAACAAGGCCCGACACCACCAATACCCGCAGCTTTCCTTCGGGACATGCTTCCAGCACTGCATGCGCGGCGGTGATACTGTGGGACAGTTACGGGCCTGGCGCAGGCATCCCGGCGACAGCTGTTGCTGTTTTTACAGCCCTTTCGCGTGTTTCTCTTGGAAAGCACTACCCTTCGGATGTAATCGCCGGGGCATCAATTGGAACTGCCGTGGGGCTTGCTGTGATTCTGTCGCGTAAAGACGTTTCAGGTTCCGGGCAGCAGATTCTGCCGACCATGGGAATCAACTGGAGCAGTACCGGAGGATTTGGAGTATATTTCTGATATGAAAAAAAGACTCAGAAGCTTCAAACATGCTTTCAGGGGCATAGGCACTCTTCTGGTTACCCAGATGAACGCCAGAATCCACCTTATTGCTCTTCTCCTGGTTCTTGCAGCTGGACTGCATGTTAAGCTTAGTCACGGGGAATGGGCTCTTGTCGCGCTAGCAGTCGGTCTGGTTCTGTCTGCAGAAGCTATGAACAGCGCGCTTGAATTCCTTGCAGACCATACTGCACCGGAATGGCACGATTCGGTTCAGAAGGCAAAGGACCTGGCAGCAGGCTCCGTACTGCTCGCTGCTGCCGCTGCTCTCGCCGTAGGTCTGCTTGTATTCCTGCCCCATTTCTGATTGAATTTACAGCTGAACAGGGAGATTTATTATGCTCGATAGAGCGCTTCTAAGAAATGATCCGGACACCGTGCGTGCGGCAGCCTTGAGCAAGGGTGAACCCTGCCCGATCGATGAATGGCTCCAAATTGACAAAGATCGACGAAGGCTTCTTGCTGAAACCGAGAAACTGCGAAGGCGCAGAAATGAGCTGTCAAAGGAAGTCTCTTCCCTGAAAAGAGAGGGGAAGAACGCTGATGAGCTCATCCTTGAAAGCAGGGAGGCAGGAACAGATCTGAGCTCCATAGAGGAGAATCTGGCTGCTGTAAATATCCGAATGGCTGAACTGGAGCTCCATTTCCCGAATATTCCCGACCCAGGAGTTCCGGCAGGTTCGGATGAGGCAAGTAATCGTATTTTTGACCCCCTGCAGCCTGAGAACAGGCAGTGGGTGGAAGATGTGTTCTCAAGCGATAAGTGGGATGAATTCTACCAGGATTGCCGCACGGGTGTTCCCGAAAAACCCTCCTTTACGTTTAACCCTCTTCCACACTGGGAGCTTATGGGGGAATATCTTGATTCGAATGCCTCTGGAAGGATTACCGGTTCAAATTTCATTCTCCTTCGGGGCTGGGCTGCCAGACTCCAGCGGATTCTCATCAACTGGATGATGGATTTCCATGAGAAAGCCGGGATGGAAGAGATATGGTCTCCCTTCCTCGCAACGAGAGAAAGCATGACAATGACCGGACAGATCCCGAAGCTTGAAAGTGATATGTATCAGGTGGAAAAGGACGATCTTTTCCTGATTCCCACAGGAGAAGTTCCTCTGACTAACATCTTCAGAGGAAGAACTTTCAGTGAAAAGGAGCTCCCCGTTTGTGTTTTCGGATACACTCCGTGCTTCAGGCGTGAAGCAGGTAGTTACGGCAAAGAAAACAGAGGTCTTAACAGAGTACATCAGTTCGAGAAAGTGGAAATGGTTCGAGTTGAAAGCCCCGGGAGATCTGAGGCCGCCGTATCATATATGGTCTGGCATGTAATAAGCATGCTGCAGGAGCTGGAGCTTCCCTGGCGATGCTCACTTCTGGCAACCGGAGATCTCAGTTTCGCTGCAGCCAAGTGCTACGATCTCGAAGTCTGGGCAGCGGGACAGGAAAAATGGCTTGAAGTCTCATCCATATCCAATTTCAGGGACTTTCAGGCCAGGCGCGGCAATATCAAGTTCAAACCATCTGGGGGCGGCAAACCGGAATTTGTGCATACTCTAAATGGCTCCGCATTAGCCCTTCCAAGAATTATGGCAGCGCTGATAGAGAACGGTCAGACTGAATCCGGAAAAATTGTTTTGCCCGGAGTACTCGCGGAAAGAGCCGGAACTGAATTCCTGGATTGACGGGTTGTTCCTGAGCTTCTCACACTGTGTTGAATATTTCAGCCATCAAACAAGTCCAGGCAAATTATAATCTCCTCTCTTGACATTTAAATAAAATAACTCTAGTTTTCAGAGTACTCTAAACTAGAAAGGGGCTGGAATGACTAACAGTCAAATCGAATCGGATATCGGTTATGTAAAGGATCTGGTGGCAAAATCAGATAGATCAAATTCTCCTGCATCATTCTATTTTATATGGGGTGTGATTTTAATGGCGGGTTTTTCCCTCAATGATTTTGCTCCAGGACTGGTCGGTTTATTCTGGATGATAGCAGGCCTTGGAGGAGGATTATTGACTGCCTTCCTGGGTTACAGGGCTGAAGTAAATAAAGGTCAGATGGATCCGCAACCTAGGAATTAAACATGCTCTTCACTGGAGCGGGATGGCGATTGTAGTTCTGCTGGTATTTCTTCTTGCTTCCAGGGGTTTTGTTCGTGGAGC
>JBDLJP010000261.1:0-3279 GCA_039714295.1 Candidatus Fermentibacterota bacterium | reverse complement strand
CCTCCGAGCCTGAATATGAACTTTCCCCAGTCCGGGAATACACACTGCTTGCCGGGTTCAATATTCCGGATTCCCCAGAACTCCGAAGTATCCTCCCTTGCATATACAGGCCATGTGTAATCCTCATTGATATGCCCCGAAACAGGTTCCCAGAATGTCTTTGTTGCCTTGTTTTTGCCGGAGCCGACTGTTTTTGTTCTTTTCTGCAAACCGCTCCAGCTGGTACTGCCGGTGCATCTGACAATCCAGTAAGGAAGAACCCTCGCCTGCGTCTTTCTCCAGGTTACTTTGTTCGGAAGATCCTTTGATTTGTAGAAACCTTTTTTGAGCCACCCCGAAGCGATACCGATGGCTTCATCGCGCCCTACCTTGGGAGGAAGCAGAAAATGCGATTCAACTGTTACTATGTTGTCGTAACCGGCAAGCATCGTTGTCGTTCCGCAGTACTCGCAGGTAATGACAGCTTCACCCTGTATATATTCAAGGGGCGCACCGCAGTTGCTGCAGCTTACCTCATGGATTTCAGGTTTGGAATCGTCCGGAGGAGTATTCTCAGCGGGTGTTTCAGCAGGTTCATCAGCAGGTGCTGCCTCAGGTTCTCCCCGGGATTCACCTTGAGATTCCCGGGCAGGTTCCGATCCGTCAACGATATCTTCAGGCATTTCATTCCTCCAAAGCTGAGTCAGTAAATTCAGTAGAATCATAAGGAAGTGCTATTCGATAATCGAAGATAATGAAAATCAATCAGCTGACCATATCATGCTTTCCCGATCGAGTGTTTATCTTCAGAAGTGATTACAGGAAGTGACTTGTAATTCCGACGATAAGGAAGTAGTGTTTTATAGATTGTGAAACAGGCAGTCAATTCTGAACTTTTGGAGGGGAAATGAGTATTGAAGGCATCAGAGATGCGAAATCCAGGGGTCTTCTGGATTACACTATCGAGAAAGCACTTGAAAGGATAAACTCCGGACCGGGGACAAGTGAACTGGCGGAGCTCTACAGCATCTGCTCCGATGTGATGTTCCAGAAAAGGCAATATACCGATGCTGTATTCTATGGAGAGAAGTGTGTAGAAACCGATCCCGGCTGCAGTTCCGGATACTCGAACCTCGGCTGGGCGGAGTACTGGCTGGGACGAAACGCAGAAGCCGTAGCCCATCTTGAAAAAGCCTCTGAGCTGACCCCGGATATCGCTGAAATTCATTACCGCCTTGGAAGCGTTTACAACAACGCCTTCGGAAAAAGAGATAAGGCACTGAAGGAATTCACTAGAACTGTAGAAATCAATCCGCAGCACACGCTGGCATGGCAGCAGCGGGGAATCTGCTTCTATCAGCAGAAAAAATACGCTGAAGCTGAATCTGATTACAGAAAAGCTGCCGAGCTGGGTGACTCCTATTCAGCCTATTGTCTCCATAATAACGGCTCGCTTATACAGACTCCAGGTGAAAAAGTAGCCCTGGGGCGCGACTTCTGGAGCCAGAACAATACTCAGGCAGCTGTTGACTACTTCAAAGATGCCATTCAGCAGGGCTTTGATACTACTGAGAGAACTGCAGCAGTTAAGCTTGAACTTGCGGACAAACTGAGCTGGCTGAAACTGAACGATGAAGCCGAATTCTATTACACGCAGGCGATTGAAGAGGCACCGGAGAACGCTGAAGCCCACAGCCGCCGGGGGTGGCATTACTACTGCACATCGAAGGATAGTGAAGCGGAAGCTGATTTCAGAAAAGCGATAAGCCTTGATGATCACAATGTACTTTACAAATCCCGTCTGGGGGAGCTGCTGGCGGTAAGCGGTAAACCGGAAGCCGGTATTGAGATCCTGGATCGGGCGATCGATTCTGATCCTCTGAGTGCTGATCTGTATCAGGCCAGGGCTTTCTGTCACAAGGAACTTGGGAACATCTCTGCGGCAAAGGATGATTTCAGACAGGCGGATTTCCTCGGCAACTACAATGCACTTGATAACCGCCGACGCGCATACGGCGATGAAGATGCGATTGACTTTTTCTCAGCGGGAGTGGATATGGGGCAGCAGAACAACCCTGCAGGCGCCGTAGAACAATTCCGGAAAGCTGCAGAAATGTTCAGAGGCGAGTCTAAGTTCCGCGGGGATAAAGCCTGGAGATACACTTCCAAAAGTCTTCACAATATGGGCATGAATATGCATACGCTGGGCGGTAATCTTTCGGGTGCTGCGGATGCAGTAAAGGAAGCACTGGATATGGATCCGCTTTACATCGATGCCTGGGTTACTCTGGGCAATATCCATAACAGCGGCAATAATAATTCAGAGGCAATGAAATGCTACACCAGAGCTATAGAACTTCAGCCGAATGAAGGAAGAGGATTCTACAGCAGAGGCAGAATCTACATGGCTGAGGAGCAGTTCGACAAAGGTGTTGCAGATTTCACCGCTGCCGCCAATCTATACCAGCGCCAGGACTGGAAGGCCGACGCTTACTACAACAGGGCCAGGTGCCATGAGGGTGCGGGAAGAATACACGAGGCTATAGCGGATTACAATGAAGCGTTCAACAATGGAATCTCCCAGGGCATCGTGGAATCAGGACGCCTCAAGGCGCTGTATAACATAGAATGAGACAGCTGAAACTGGATTAAATCAGCTGGTCATCACCTCAGTTCCCGACGGTCACCTTTATCATCACGTCACCCTGACGGATGGCGTCCACCACATCCTGACCCTTGGTAACTTTACCGAAAACGGTGTGCTTCCCGTTCAGGTGGGGCTGGGGACAATGTGTAATAAAGAACTGGCTTCCGTTGGTACCGGGACCAGCGTTGGCCATGGATAGCGAACCGGTTTCATGCTCCATGGGGTTTCCGGTAAACTCATCCTCAAAATTGTAGCCGGGGCCTCCCCTGCCCGTTCCGGTGGGGTCTCCGCCCTGTATCATGAAATTGGGGATAACCCTGTGAAAGACGATCCCGTCGTAGTAACCATCCTTTGCAAGACAGATGAAATTATTCACGGTCTTAGGAGCGTACTCAGGGAAAAGCTCCAGCTCAATTTTCCCCCGGTCGGTCTCTATTGTTAACTGGTATGTCCTGTCTGTCTCTATCTGCATTTCATGCGGTGCGCTGTACTGTGCTGCCATGTCAGTTCCCTTCTGCTGTTACTCTTAAAGTCCGTAATGTTTGATTTGATAAACTCCTGCCCTGCATCAGGATGGGATTCACTCCACCCGAGTGAGTGTCGCGGTCATCCCATCACCGGAGAGGGTACACTTGTCCTTCCCGTCAAAAGTA
>JBDLJP010000260.1:0-3287 GCA_039714295.1 Candidatus Fermentibacterota bacterium | reverse complement strand
ATAAAACCACAGGTAAGATAATAACTCCTGTCGTCCCCATGCATAAATTTGGACATCCATGTAAGATAGAACAAACAGCAGATATCTGTAATGAGTACAATATTGCGCTTGTAGAAGATGCTGCCGAAAGTCTTGGCAGCTTTTATAAAGGACAGCATACAGGCACCTTTGGTAAATTTGGAATATTAAGTTTTAACGGAAATAAAACAACAGACACCCAGAGAGAAAGAGCCTGTATACCTAAATTTTGTTCCGTTCCCCAAAAAACTATTCAAAAGAGCCATCAGGAATATCCTCAAATGCGGTTCCGGGCTCGATGCCTCCGTCAGGATCGCCCTTTTCCGGATCATAAACATAGCCGCATATATTGCATACGTATTTCTTCATTACAATCTTCACCTTTCGTTCCTGTTCTTTTTCCAGATCGTGTGACGCAAGTTTATAGGATGGAGCAGTCGGGGGTGTTTTGCCGCGGATCACTTCTCTGTAATAAGAGTATGACATGGGAGTACCCTCACCTGTGATCCCGCAATTGGTTACCTCTCCTATGAACACAGTATGTGTATTTACATCAATACTGTTAATTATTTTCAAATCGATGTACGCCAGTATGTTCACCCCCGGCACAGGGCAGCCGGATGGAGCAAGAGTGTAAGGTATACCGGCAAATTTCTCAACATCTCTTCCGCTCCTGAATCCGAAATTACCAATGAAATCCATGTCCGCAGCTTCACTGAGTACACTTATACAGCATTTTCCTGTCCTGCTTATCAGCTCATGCGTAAACTCAGTTTTGTTTATTGAGACTGCTACCGCAGCAGGATCGCCTGCTACCTGGAACACAGTATTCGATATCTGACCGTTCAGCTTTTCGCCCGATCGTGTCCCCACGACATACAGACCGTAGGTAATCGTGAACAGAGGGGTGATGTCCATTATTCCACACCTCTGCAGATCTCCTGGACTCGGCGTCCTACACTTTGTCCCAGATTTACCGATTCCTCAAGTACCTGTTCATCGGGTACGTAGATACTGCGGAGACCTTCTGAAACAAGCTCTACTTTCATACCCTCAAGCAGACCGTTCAATTCCTTAACTGCTTCACCGCTCCAGCCGAAGGAGCCGAATGCGGCTCCAACGAGGTTCTTAGGTTTCAGACCACCCAGATAATTCATGCATTCAGCAACGGAGGGAAATATCTTTCCATTGATGGTCGGGCTTCCTACGATCAGCGCGGATGCTTCCTGCACTTCAGCTGCAATATCACTTATATGGGTGGCCCTCAGCGGCATCAATCTGCTGCTGATACCTTCCCGGGTAAGACCTTCTATAACAGCCTCGGCCATGGAACGGGTGCTGTTCCACATTGTATCGTAAATCACAACCGCTTTCGGCTTGGGTTTCTTTTCAGCCCAGGAGCCCCATTTTCCCAGTATCCAGTCGATGTTGCTCCTCCATACCGGGCCATGATCCGGGCATAGAAGGTCGATTTCAAGCTCCATCTTATCTAGATTCCCAAGAAGAGTACTGACAAGTGGAGAGAATGGCATGAGAATATTGGCGAAGTATTTTCTTGCTTCCTCCTCCAGAATGCTCAGCGGGAGTTCATCATCGAACCGTTCCGTCGTTCCAAGATGCATCCCGAACCCATCCTGACTGAAAAGGACCTTTTCCTCAGGCAGATAGGATACCATACTGTCCGGCCAGTGGAGCATCCGTGTTTCAATGATCTCTATTCTCATGTTTCCAAGGTCAATGCTCTCTCCGGTCTTAACAATATCTATCGGATCTTCATCCCAGTGAAAGTGGGCGGAAAGTGCCCGCGAACCCATAGGTGATGCGTATATCTTATCCGGTTTAACCGCAGCTATTGTTTTTGGAAGCGATCCTGTATGGTCCAGTTCGGAATGATTGCTGACGATTATATCAATCCTTGAAGGATCTATTACCGAAGATATCCGCATCATCATCTCTTCATAAAAGGGCTTCTTCACGGTATCTATCAGCGTGATCTTCTCTGAAAGAATAAGGTATGCGTTGTAAGTTGTACCTTTTCCTGTGCTGTATCCATGAAAATCACGTACCGCCCAGTCAATTGCTCCGACCCAGTATACATTATCCGTCAGTTTTACGGCTTTGAAAACATCCATCCTATCTCCTTGAGAGCTGTCCAGACGCGGTTCTATCTGGAATTCAGCCTGCTTCTCTGTTTCTCGAGGTACGCGATATGACCGATTTCTTCGTCAATTATGTCGTAAACTTTATCTTTGCCCAACCTCGGGGAGACGAGCCTTTCAAGTCCGAGGAAGAAAAGAAGTGAATCTTTCTCAAACCGAATCGCCAGATCGATGATACTACCGGTGCTTTCATTCTTTTCAAACTTTGACAGTGATTCACCCGTCTGCTGCTTGAAAACATGGTGGTCAGCCATGGCTTTCAAGTACAGTGCCGCTTCACAGTACGGATCTATGGCAGTCTGCCTTTTTTCTTCCCTGGTGAGCTCATTCCTCATGGATGCAAAAAGAGCTTCATGTCCCTTCTCCCATTCAGCAAGGTCCAGGAGGAGCCTCGAAACCTCGAAATCATCCACGGCTTCCGAAGCCTTCCTGTAGAACTCCTGCCCGTTTTTTTCTATCTGCTCAGCCATTCTGAGGACTTCCTCGGCATTGAACTGGTCTCCCATTTCGCTGCTCCTATTCTCCGCTGCCGGCAGCGGGAACGAATACTCTCTGTCCGAGTTCATTATCTATCATGAATCTGCCGCCGCCCGAATCGCCTATCAGCTTCAGTTTTCGGACAACTTCTCCGGCGGAAGCTTCCTCCTCTACCTGTTCTGCAACGTACCACTGCAGGAAGTTGTCTGTCATGTGATCATTTTCTTCTCTGGCCAGTGTTACAAGGCCGTTGATAAGGGAAGAAACTTTTCTCTCGTGCTCAAGGGCAGCCTCGAACGCATCGAGAACTGATTTCCATTCGACAGGAGGTTTTTCGATGCCTTCAAGTGTCACCCTTCCGCCTCTCTCATTCACATAATGCATGAATTTGTCCGCGTGGAGCAGTTCCTCCTGCGCCTGCGAGTTCATCCATTTTGCCGCACCGCTCATATCAACCGATTCGAAATACATCGCCATCGCCAGATACAGATATGAAGAATAGAGTTCCGCGTTTATCTGGCTGTTGATCGCGTCCTGA
This sequence comes from Candidatus Fermentibacterota bacterium, assembly GCA_039714295.1. Lineage (GTDB taxonomy): Bacteria > Fermentibacterota > Fermentibacteria > Fermentibacterales > JCC-6 > Aegiribacteria. Next base: position 95 of record JBDLJP010000260.1, on the reverse strand, counting down.
ATTTTATTACTGAGCATGATTATCCCTTCCAGAGACCATGAATGCTGCAGTATTCTCTTGCGTATACCTCACCGGGGTCGCCGACCATGAATTCA
>JBDLJP010000259.1:0-3301 GCA_039714295.1 Candidatus Fermentibacterota bacterium | reverse complement strand
ATGACGATTACGGCATTTGGAAATTCTACTGGAACAGCCCCACCGGGTGTACCCTCGGAACCCCATAACGGCGAAATCGCATGGATTGAATTAGAGATCGATACAACAGGAAGGGTGTACCCGGGGCAGACATTCAATGTTAACTACTTCATCTACAAGACAAGGAGATACGCGGAAATAGTAGATCTCTACCTTGAGCCTTCAAATTTTGCTTCTTCGAATCTCCTGGAGAACTTTGAAGAACTGCAATGGATAAGATGCAAGAGCGGTACTTACAAAACCTGGCTCGCTACACTTGAAGTTACACCGGCATTTGCCTGCACACTTTCACTTCCGGTTCTAAGGGGCAGAATAGGTCTTCCCGGCGGGATGATAAGACCATCCTACGAATACCACATATCAAGTGAGGGAGAAAGTATACCTGTATATCCATTTCCTCAAATTAACAGACCTGAAAATTTCGAAGGGATCACTGCTGAAATCACCTTCAGTATAGAGAAAGTTATAAAAGGCTATAGTGCGGCGGGAGAGAGGTGCATTCAGCTTTCAATCTCAGGTCAGGGATACAATCAATTGATGGAACCTCCGGAACTGACAGTAGCGGGACCCGCAGAATTACTCCCGGGGAGGAATTTCTCCCTGACTCATGATACGAATGCCTGGTATATACTCATAGAACCATCAGACAGCGGTACTGTTCTCATCGGCCCGGACAGCGTTGCTTGGTTCGATACCGAACTGGAAGAATACAGACAGGCGATCATACCAGCCTGCACCGTTCAGGTATATCCGGTTGACGGCACTCCGGTTGATATATCAGTTCTTCGGGATAACGACAGTAATTCTTCATTTCTCTGGATAATTACAGTTTCCCTGCTTCTTATCCTTATTATTGCCATTCTGCTCCATTACAGGAAAAAATTTGCCGGATATGCCCCTGAGATATCCGAGGTGATCGATGTTGAAGAGCTCCTTACCGCATTCGGTAACCGGCTCTCTGAAATACTCACCGGTTCAATTGCCTATATGGGTTCCCAGGAACTCGATGAGGCTCTTGATGAAAGCATGATAGATACTCTCGTCTCAAGAAGACTTCTTCGCCACTGGCAGTCACTTGAGCTTATGCTCTCGGAGCGGACTGTAAAAGCTGAACAGCTCAATAGATTAAAACAGAAGAGCCTTGAACTCGTTCGAGAACTCGAGGCGGAACTCCAGAAATAACTCAGGGATGCAGCAATGCATTTCAATGCCTATATTCCCTCGTCGACATCATTCATCAAGACATAAAGGGGACATACCATGTTAGCCAATTATCTTGCAGTGGGAGCATACGCAACGCTTATCATCATAATCGGCATCAAAGGGATGAGAAGAACGAATTCATACCATGATTACCTTCTCGGGGGAGGCAAAGTAGGTCCATGGATGACTGCATTCTCCTACGGAACCGCTTATTTCTCGGCAGTTCTATTCATAGGATTCGCAGGAAAACTCGGCTGGGGATTCGGTCTTTCCGCACTCTGGATAGCCCTTGGCAATACGCTTATTGGTGTCCTTGGAGTCTGGCTTCTCCTGGGAAACAGGATTAAAAACATGTCAGAAACCCTTAATGTCAAAACCATGCCTGAATACCTTGAAGTCAGATTCAACAGCCCCTTCCTGAAGGGATTTACAGCTCTTGCGATCTTCGTCTTTTTTATCCCGTATACCGCTGCTGTTTTCATGGGTCTGAGTTATCTTTTCGAATCGACTTTTCAGCTTCCCTATCTCTGGATTCTTCTCTTTATGGGTCTGTTCACAGGAATCTACCTTATTCTTGGCGGTTACAAATCCATGGCAATGATAGATGTTATCTTTGGAATCATTATGATAATAGGTGTTAGTGTGCTGCTATGGTTCAATATACAGAAGGGAGGAGGCATACCTGATATCGTTTCTTCTCTTAAAACTATTGAACCGAAGCTTGCAGCTCCTGTTGGACCGCCCGGTTTACTGCCGCTTCTTTCCCTGATATTCCTCATCAGCATTGCTCCGTTTGCCATGCCTCAGCTTCTTCAGAAATTCTACGCTGTACGGGACAAAAAGGCTATAAAAATCGGCATGATAGCATCTTCATTATTCGCGATTCTTGTTACCGGTGCAGCGTATTTTACAGGGGCATTAACAAGAGTTTTCCAAGGCGCAACAATTAATGCTGGAGGGGGATGCGGACGCCGCGCTGGCGTTGCTTGCCCAGGCCGAGGACCCGGCAAATCACAATATCAGCGTCGCCATGGCCCAGGTCTTTGCAGCCATGGGGGATTCTGAATCAGCATTGACTGTGCTGGATAAGCTGCCTCAAGATGTACAGGAGCGAGAAGATGTAACCCTGCTGCGTGGACATCTGCATTTCGACAGCATAGGCACTGGCATCCCGGATCAGGTCACATTGGAGCAGCGCCTGGCCGCCGATGAAAACGACAGCGAAGCAAGATTCCAGCTCGCCACCCACAAGATCAATAACCAGGACTATGCAGCAGCCCTGGAGCTGCTATTGACACTCATGCGCAAAGACAGACAGTATGATGACGATGCTGCCCGCAAAACCATGCTCAAGGTATTCGATCTGCTGGGGGATGACCCGCTGGTGCCCAGATATCGCAGCAAGATGATGAGCCTGATTTATTAGGGGAAACTGCTCCTGCAACTTACAAAGTTTATGGGTCAGCGGAGCTATCTAACCTATATGTTCCAATTTCCTCAAACTCATTTTTGCCCATGGGATTCAATACCAGGAAGTATCCCTCCTCCAAAGTCTGGTAGGATATGGCATTGATATTCGATTCATGCGTTACCAAAACCAGGTTGCCCTTACCTGAGTATGTCCCTATTCGACGCTCCAGTTCTTCTGTATACGTTTCAGCCTGCTGATCGGGAAGTGTTTCCAACAAAGACAGAAATTCCACAGACTCAGCTTGACCAAATACAGTTTTTGCAGTTTCCTTGGCGAGACAATCAGGGCTTGTCAATACGCTATCTATTGGCACGCCTCTGGACTTGAATTGTTCTCTTATTCTGACTGCCTTCATCTTGCCCTTTTCCGATAGATTCTCCTTGCTTGCGCACGACGGATCGCGAAGCAATGGATTACCGCCTCCTTCATCCATTTCCGCAGCGGGAGGCCTCATTACTATAACCAACCCTCCATTCTCCAAGTTCCCCCATATGTGGTAAAGCAATCGTATGTAGCTGACCAGCCCATCGACCTCACTTTGATCGAGAATGCTACGCCAGGCCGGCATAAATTCTCCTCTACCATCTA
>JBDLJP010000258.1:0-3346 GCA_039714295.1 Candidatus Fermentibacterota bacterium | reverse complement strand
CCTGATCGCTGCCGTTGCCGCTTCGCTCATCGCGGTGCCCTCGCTGGCGCTCGCCCAGCCGTCGCCGGGCAATGGTCCACGGGCTGGCCAGGGCGAGCCCGCGCCCCACGCCAAGGGCAAGCGTGGCAAAAAGGGGCCTGGCGCCAAGGCCCGCCACCAGTTCCCCATGGCCGGCGCCAAGTTCGTCCAGCTGGTGGATCAGCGGATCGCAGTGATACTGGCTGCTTCGGAGAAGTATATTCAGCACTTAACCAAATGGGTGGTTGCGTTACTGAAGCGGGACATTTCATGGCAGCGGGAGCAGAATACCTGACCACGGGCCACACACATTACAATGTAATGTTCGAGCCTGATAATAATACTGATACCGGGGAAGGCTCACCTCTGGAACCGGGGGCGCTCGCGGGATCAACTGACGGATTAAGAGTTTACAGCAATTCTGATCTTAATCACTTCAGCATTCAGTACCATGGAGCAATATCCGGGGAACCGGTTGCGGATGTGTACAGCATATGCGGCAGAAACGTAACAACACTGCACGGAACGCGCAGTTCGGAAGGTAGTTTCTCCTTCATTTTCGACGGTAACAGCAGTGAAGGTTCAAAGCTTCCTTCCGGAGTTTATGTTGTAATGCTTAACACTGGAAACTCTATCGAAGCAGCTACTTTCACTCTGCTTCAATAGGTAAATCCAATACCCCAAGAGGGATCGGGGTACAATTGCATGTACCCCGATTCTTTTTATTAATTTGAGTTTATTATCTCTTCTTCCAGATGTAGCTGAGAAAATCCTCTATTTCCCGACGCTCCGCTTCATTCAGTGGTTCTATCCTGCCCCATACCCAGGAGCAGATTTCTCCCGGACCATCGAACTCGTCCAGCCTTCCGGCGATAGTTGCTATTACTTCCGCCATCTCTTCCCTGCGGACGAGGCTGTGGAGTCCGGAACCCTCCTTCTCGATCTCATCAAGAAGGTCAGAATTAACCAGTGAATCGAGATCGACAGCCTCAGTAATGGCATGGTAATGTTCACCGAGCTGTGATGCCGATACTCCATATTCATCCGCCAGCTGTTTCTGAGTGAAATGGGGGCCGGATTTTGTCACGGCATACTCCAGAGCTGCAGCCCAGATAGCAGGCTTTCTGCCCCCCGGAGTAACCACGGAGCAGAACCTGTTCCATACTTCAAGAGCCTGCTTTGACTTCCTGCGGGAGTTGCCGTGGAGTTCAAGCATACCGCTGACCATACCGGCGACAAGGTCCTCGACCGGAAGGTCCTCATGATGAAGAGCTTTCCTTTTCAGACTGACCCTGAGGGATTCAATTCTGAGGAGGGTGTGTTCGATTTTCTCATCAAAGGGAGCAAGTTCTTTTGCCTGCAGAAGAAGATGAAGGCTCTCCTCGATTCTTCCGTTCTTCGCTTCGAGCATGGCCAGATAGGTCAGGGTAGCGGGAACCCTATGTTTCTCCCGCCGGGCGGTGGCAAGGAGAATCCGCTGGGCTTCATCATCATTGTTCAGCATGAGATGAACAAGGCCGAGTTTCCGCCTGGCGTCGAGATCCTCCGGGAGGAGTTTCAGGTAATCTTCAAGGGCTTCCCTCGCCTGCTCGAACCATTCGAGCTTCAGATAAGAATCCGAGATAAGCAGGAGTCCTGCAGGACCGGGTACACCGTGCCATTTAAAACCGGAGAGACGAAGGGCGGCTTCCCTGGAGCGCCCCTCTTCAATGTCAAGCTGGCTGAGATTGAGAACAGCAAGATCCTCATCGGATGTATTTCTTATGGAAGGGTCGGCAAGAAGCCTTTCCAGGCTTTCTCTGACAGCTTCGTTGTTACTCTCTTCTCTCGCTTTTTCGATCTGTTTCCAGAGCCAGTCTATTTTATCGCCGGGTAAGCCAGTCAATATCAATCCTCCCTGATTACAGCAAGTATGCCGAATTCCTCCGTTGTTCTGCTGAACACGGAAGTACCGAGAGCCTCCGCATTAATCTTATAAATGTAAGGCCCCGATGCAACAGGGTCTCCATCATGATCAAGCCCGTTCCAGAGGATCTGGTTGTATCCCTGGCTGCATATCTGTGTAATATCTTCTATTCGGGTCCCGGCCACCGTGAATATGGAAACCGTTATCTGAGCATCCTCCGATATCCTGAAGCTGAAACATCTTCTCCCGTTCCCCGGATTGGGATAAACAAGGGCTTCGGTAATCTCCAGATCGCTTTCTTCAAGAATTGTAATGTTCAGCGTGTCCATTGAGCTGTTGCCCAGGCCGTCCACACTCAGAAGTATCAGCGTATGTTCACCTGTGGACATTGCTTCAAGGGTATACACAAGCTTCCCTGCAACCGAACTGCCCCTGTTGTAGGAGAAATACGAACTGACATCGTTTCCGTTACCGTCGACGAACAGATTGAGTTCTCTTCCGGAGCCCCCGAGAAGGCAGATCCCGCTGGAATCGGTCAATTCAGCCTCCAGTGTTATATCTCCCGTCAGTTCAGGGTGCGCGATACCTTCATAACCCCTTATCCACATATTCACTGCAGGTCCCTCAAGATCACTTCCCTCCGGTGTTCCCTGGGCAAGAATCGCCGGGTCTTCCGCTCCTGACACAACGAACTGGCTGGAAAGCGCAAAGGCTGCAGCGCGCGCCATGCTGCCGATAGTGGATTGAACAGGAATGAAGCAGTCAATAGTGAATTCTCCGGCTTCAACAAACTGAGAACCGCTGTAAGCTGTGCCGCCGTATCTGATGTAAGGGACCTGGGCGCCACCGAGACATGTGTAAATGAAGTTCGAAGATGACTCCAGAACTTCTATGAAAGCCAGACCGTCGTTCTGAAAACCGGTTCCGGAAATGGTATTTAATTCTCCACTCCGGAGAGTATCATCACTGAGGATGATCGATCCGTCGGAATCCGGGAGCGGCAGAGGCATATCGGGATACCCGAACAGTACATAATACTTGTTATTCGAACTGTATGACCCGGACAGGGCAAGTTTCGAATACCATACCGCGTCACCCACGGTAAGGTCCTGATGGCTGCAGAGCGAATCGATAACACTTCTGAAATACTGGTAGTTCGCAGAGCCGAAAGTTCCTCTGGTTGCAGCCACGCTGGAAATGCAGCCCCCTGCAGGATGATAGACAAGCGTTTCGCTGATCGCATCAGTACCAGGGCTGTCAAAATGTCCCACATCACAGGTGCCCCAGAAGGATACCGGCAGCCTGTGACCGTTGACAAGGCTGCTCACATCTTCTCCAAGCATCATCACTTCGTGCGCTATCTCCGGGGCAGACGCCAACGTTGATGGGCGCTTCCTGGTGCTTTACCTCGTGATCGGCACC
>JBDLJP010000257.1:0-3348 GCA_039714295.1 Candidatus Fermentibacterota bacterium | reverse complement strand
CCCTGGCTTTCTGTCTGTCCGGGATGGTAAGCGAGACAGGGATACAGTTCAGAAAAAAGGGCGGGTCTGCTGCGGCAGTGAGATTGTGTGCTGATTCGGGAAGGATGAACATACCGGGAAGAAAATTCATGCTCTGCATACTTGCGTTGCTAATTGCAGCAGCCGCTGTTTTTTCACTGTGCCGCAGCAGCGGGGAAGCGGATTCTCTGATCAGGGCTGATTCCGCATCTGACGGTGAAATTGTCATGCCTCTGGACTGAAACAGTCAGGCTGACCCTCCTCTTCAGTACACTGACAGTGTACTAGTTTCCCATGCGTTTGTATATTCACATTGCCGGCTGTGCTAGGCGGGGAGCTAGCGGTGCCCTGTACCCGCAATCCGCTACAGCGGGGCTGAAACATCTGTGCGGCAATGCGCAGCGAGTTTGTATTTATGTAAGTAGTGTTGATTATCAGGACCTGTGCGGCGTCAGCTCGTGAACCCCGTCAGAACCGGAAGGTAGCAGCGGTAAGCGATGCCTGGCGGGCGATGCAGACCAACCTGATCTGAGCTGGCTGCAGATTGCACCTCGTGAGGCATGTCCAGCAGATATGTGCGGCCGGCATTTACTAGGAGGACAGCCTCCTAAAGAATGGAGGCGTTTTTGAGTTATCTGGTGTTTGCGCGAAAATGGCGTCCTCAATCATTTGAGGAAGTTCTCTCACAGGATCATGTCACGATTACATTAAAGAACGCTATCGATACGGACAGGATTGGTCATGCCTATCTCCTTACCGGTCCGCGTGGTGTCGGGAAAACCACTACTGCCAGAATATTTGCAAAGTCTCTCAACTGTGAAAACGGGCCTACTTCAAACCCATGCCAGCAATGCGATTCCTGCAGAAGTATAACAGCTGGTAATCACCTGGATGTCAGAGAAATAGACGGGGCAAGCAACAGGGGTATTGATCAGATAAGAGATCTCAGAGAAAAGGCGCGCTATGCAACCGCCTCCGGGAAATATAAAATATACATCATAGATGAAGTTCATATGCTCACAAAGGAGGCATTCAACGCTCTCCTGAAAATTCTGGAAGAACCGCCGGAATCAGTTGTTTTTGTTTTTGCGACAACCCAGCCCAGAAAAGTTCCGGACACGATTCTAAGCAGGTGCCAGCGGTTTGATTTCAGGCGGATTCCCGTATCTGATATGTCGGAGTATCTTCAATCGGAAGCAGCAACTGAGGGGATTACTCTGGACAACAGTGCGCTTGGTCTCATCTGCAGAGCCAGCGGGGGAAGTATGCGTGACGCTCTTTCACTGATGGATCAGCTTGTCAGCTTTTCCGGCACCGATATCAAGGGTGAAGAAGTATCCAGATTATTCGGTATGGTAAAAACGGAACTGCTTGCTGATATCACATCGAGTGTACTCGCAGGCAATACGTCCGCGGCAATAGATCATATGTCCGACGCTCTCGCAGAGGGATACAGTGTTGATGAGCTTCTGGATGCACTGATCGTATTTCTTCGGAATCTCCTGCTGGTCGCAGCCGGGGCTTCGAACAGTCTCAGCGATGTGCCGGAATCTGAAAGCAGATTCCTTCTGAAACTGGCTGAAGACCTCCCCGATATTGCGGTACTTAACATCCTCAGGATATTCAGCAATGCAGGTATTGAGGTTAAGCGAAGCAATCTTCCCCGGGTAACACTGGAAACCGCTGTGATGACGGCATCGAAGCTATCCCGGGTGTTCTCCATTAATGAACTGCCACCGGCCGCAGGCATAGTTGTTGAGAAATGCGTGCAGACGGTAAGCGAAACATCAATTGAGGAAAAGTCACCAGCTGAGGAACCGGAAACTGTCAGGGAGGAAGAAAATCCTCATTCTGCGGAAGCTGTTGTAAACAGCGAAACAATTGAAGAGACCGCTGCCCCCGCAGAAGAGGATTCTTCCGATGACGAAAACGATGAAGAAAAGGAAAAGAAGACATCCCGGGAGATTCTGGGACTTTTTGATGCCGTCTGATCGGCGATGCCTGATATGACACCATGGGAGGATCAATGAATCAGAAACAGTTACAGAAGATGATGGCGCAGGCACAGAAGATGCAAGCCGGGGTAGTGAAGGTACAGGAAGAACTTGCCGATGCTAGAGTACCTGGAGAATCCGCCGCCGGACTGGTAAAAGCTGTGGTTACAGGTCAGGGAGAGCTTGTTGAACTGTCGATATCTCCGGAAGCAGTTGATCCGGATGACATCGAAATACTTGAAGATATCATCCTTGTGGCGGTTTCGAATGCGGTTCCTGCAAGCCGTAATCTTTCCGAGGATAAAATGCAGGTACTTGGAATCCCCGGCCTCGGGGGGCTCCTGTGAGCTCTGATCTCTTCGACAGACTTACCGATCAGTTTCAGAGGCTTCCCGGTATAGGAAGAAAAACCGCAATGAGATTAGCATTCAGTATTGTAGATGATCGTGAGCTGGCCAGGGATCTCTCCGAAGCTCTCGGGATGGTCTGGCAGAAAGTCGGTGAATGCTCGGCATGCAGGAATATCACAGAGAGTGAAATATGTGACATCTGCTCAAACAATTCCCGCCACGATTCAATATGCGTGGTGCATAATCCTGCCGACATGAGGGCGATCGAGGACGCAGGCCTTTACAGAGGCAAATACTTTGTGCTTCATGGATTTCTTGCCCCTCTTGACGGAGTAGGTCCGGATGAACTGGGAATTGATAAATTAAGAGAGATGATAGATAAATTCAATGTCGATGAAGTTATTCTTGCGCTTGACTCAACCGCAGACGGAGAAGCTACATCCACATATATCGCCAGAATACTGGAAACACGGCAGGTAACGATTACGAAATTAGCAAGGGGACTTCCTCCGGGAGCCTCTGTTGAATTTGCCGATTCCCTGACGTTGAGTCAGGCCTTTCAAGGGCGGCAGAAAGTCTGAAAAAGTGCAATTGAACTGGCCAAACCGACTGACTATAATCAGAATACTGTTAAGCCCCCTTTTCATGATCCTTCTGATTGATAACAGGCAGGAATCGAGAATCGCTGCTCTTATAGTATTTACCCTTGCCTCGGTTACAGATCTTTACGATGGATACCTGGCAAGAAAGTACGGATGGATCACCAACCTTGGTAAATTTCTTGACCCCCTGGCTGACAAATTACTGGTAGCCCTGGCGCTGATAGGCTTGAATCAGATAGATCTTATTCCGGCCTGGGCTCTATATCTTATAATAGGCAGGGAACTTCTGGTTACGGGGCTCAGATCCATTGCTGCTTATGCCGGGGTGCTTATTCTCCCTTCCCGTATGGGGAAATACAAAACTTCTTCCCAGATGCTTTCAAT
>JBDLJP010000256.1:0-3366 GCA_039714295.1 Candidatus Fermentibacterota bacterium | reverse complement strand
CCTTCTGTCAGCGTACTGATAGCGGCAAGGAACGAAGAGGCTGTAATAGCGTCCAGAATTCGAAACCTTTTCGAGCAGGATTACGAAGGTTCAGTCGAAATTCTCGTTGGTTCCGACAGTTCGGACGATGAAACTGATGCTATAGTCGCTTCGTTCAGCGAAAAGGGAGTGATCCTCCGTCGGAGTGAGGAACGGATCGGTAAACCTCTGATGATAAAGAAACTTCTTGAAATATCGAGCGGAGAGATAATCGTTTTTTCTGACGCCGACACGGTTTTTGCTCCATCTACAATTACTGAGCTTGTATTACCTTTTTCCACCCCTTCGGTAGGCTGTGTTGACGGGTCACGCAGGAACAGCCTGGATGATGATACATGTGAAAGCATCTACTGGAAATACGAGACTGCTATAAAGAAAATGTGTTCGTCGGCAGGTGCGGTTCTTGGAGCTACAGGAGCTGTGTTCGCATTGAGAAGAGACCTGTTTGCGCCTCTTTCCGATAGAAGAGCAGATGATTTCGAACTGGCTGTAATGACAAGGATTCAGGGCTGGTCATGTGTGTTCAATGAAAATGCGGCAGCCTCGGAACCCTCTCCCGGTGATGCGGAGCAGTTCAGAAGGCTGGTAAGGATTGTAAGCTGGATGTTCGTCAGCGCTGTACTGCTTATGGGGAAAGCCCTGAAAAAGCGAATGTTCCCGCTCTTCCTGCAGCTCCTTGTACACAAGATTCTCAGGTGGTTTTCCGGGCTTCTCCTTGCGGCAGCAACGGTTCTTGCGGCTTTTCTTTCCAATGGGCAGCTCTATCTTATTATGTTCATTCTGCTGTGCCTGTTCCATTCGGCGGCGGCGGCTGGATGGATGTTTAAAAGGCATATGCCTTCAAAGCTTCTTTTCCCCTACTTTTTCTGGCTTATGAGTATCGCGGCTATTGATGGTATATTACGGTTAATGTCCGGAAATCCGGTTGAGACCTGGGAGAATAAGTCGAAAGGCAGAACGAACTGAAGAAGAGAAAAAGCCTTGCTCTCGGCATGGCATTCGATGGAATCGCCATCTTCCTGGCCATGGTATTTTCCGCCTGGATTAAATTTGATTCGGGTATATTTGCAGATTCACCGATCATATCGAACAGCATGGTGTTTTCAGGGGCGTTATTGTCTGTCCCTTTCTGGTGGCTGATTTTTATCGTCTCCGGGTCATACAGACTGCACTGGGACCTGAGCTGGGCTGACGAGTTAAAACTTGTCGTTAAACCTGTTACTTCCGGCTTCATAATATTGTTCTTCAGTGCTTTTCTGGTAACACCTTCAGCTTCAATCGGCAGATGGATAATTGTTTTCTATTACGCTTCTCTCCTGTTTTTTGTTTTCATCGCGCGGGGCTGCATGAGAATCCTTGAGAGAATGCTTGCAAAAAAGGGACTGCTTGTCCGGCACGCCGCAATAGTCGCAACTGGAGAAGCCGCCTCCAGCCTCGAGAGTTACCTCATAGATAATACCGCGCTGGGATATCATGTGGTCGGCTTTATTGATCCTGGAAAGAAGGATTCCCTGCCAACCGTTTCCGCTGACAGAATTATCGGTTCCGTAAAGGATCTGCCAGGCATAATCAGGGATCTTTCTATACGGGAGCTGCTTGTTACTATTGCTTCAAATTTCCACGATGATATTCTCTCCCTTCTTCTTCCGGCAGCGGGAGAGGGAATCAGGATAAAAGTGCTTCCTGACCTGTTTGATGTTGTAGCCGGACATGTTCACAGCACACAGATAATGGGGCAGCCGTTTATGGAGATACTGCCTGAAAGGCTCAGTTTCTGGCAGAAGATCGTGAAAGTGTTCATCGATTATTTTGTTAGTTTTTTCGTCCTTCTTCTGGGTCTTCCCCTATGGATACTTCTTGCTGTACTTTTAAAACTGGACTCAAAGGGACCTGTATTCTACCGTCAGGAGAGGGTCGGCAAAGGGGGCAGGATATTCCGGGTATTCAAGTTCAGAAGCATGGTTAACGATGCAGAAAAAAGAAGCGGTCCTGTCTGGGCGGGCAGGAATGACTCCAGAATAACACGCATCGGCAGATTCCTGAGAAAATCACGTCTGGACGAGATCCCGCAGCTGCTTAATGTGTTAAGAGGAGAGATGTCCATTGTAGGCCCGAGGCCGGAGCGACCTGTATTCGTCGAGGAGCTCAGGAAAATGTACCCGTTTTATCAGAAAAGGCTCACCATCAAACCTGGTCTTACAGGATGGGCCCAGGTTAAACTTGAGTATGATACCGACATGGAAAGTGTTGCCAATAAACTAAGATACGATTTCTTTTATATAGAAAACCAATCGATATTTCTTGACCTTGAGATTCTTGCCCGAACACTGAAGGTTGTCCTCACCGGCGCCGGAGCTCATTAGATTCCTGAAAGGAAAGAAAAATGGCCGTTCCTCTACTTGACATAACAAGGCAGCATCAGCCTATTATCGAAGATCTTCGCTCAGTCTTCAACCGGGCTCTTGAAACATCAAGGTTCATAAAGGGGCCGGAAATGGAGCAGCTGGAGTCGGAGTTTGCTGCGTACTGCGGTACCGCCAGAGCTGTCGGATGTGCTTCCGGCACGGATGCTCTGATTCTTGCTCTGATGGCCGTCGGTGTCAGACCGGGGGATTTTGTCCTGACCACACCATTCACATTCTTTGCCTCAGCCGGAGCAATAGTCCGTGCGGGAGGCACTCCTGTGTTTCTTGATATTCTCCCCGACACATTCAACATCGATCCTGATCTTCTGTCCGCCTGGCTGACCGATAACTGCGTAGTTACAAACAGAGGTGTTGTTCATAAGAGCAATGGCACCAGGATAGCGGCTGTAATGCCCGTTCATCTGTTCGGACAGGTGGCTGACATGGACAGGATCATGGAAATCTGCAAAGACTGGCAGATCCCTGTTGTTGAGGATGCCTGTCAGGCTGTTGGAGCGAAGTGGTCTGAGCGCAGGGCAGGGTCCCTGGGAACGGCAGGCTGCTTCAGTTTCTTCCCTTCAAAGAATCTCGGAGCCCTCGGTGACGGCGGTATGGTAACCACCGATGACCCGGAAATAGCTGACAGGATTATCAGCCTGAGAGAGCACGGAGGCAGGGGTTATATTCATGAGGAAGTTGGTTTCAATTCCCGTCTCGACGCAATTCAGGCCGGATTTCTGAGGATCAAGCTGACTCATCTTGAAAACTGGCACAAAGGCCGCCGCAGGAACGCCCGTTTCTATAACAAAACCTTCAAAAATGTAGAGCACGTGACAACGCCCGTAATCAGGAAAGAAGCATGGTCCGTCTACAACCAGTATACCATCAGGGCCGCTGACCGGGACGCTCTTCTTGACTACCT
>JBDLJP010000255.1:0-3371 GCA_039714295.1 Candidatus Fermentibacterota bacterium | reverse complement strand
CCATGAATCTGAGTTTGGTCTTCTCTTCCGCGTAAGAGCTGCTTTTGATTTTACGATGGAATCTTCAGTTAAGAATATTCGCGATTTCACCAATGTTGTCGCAGGCATCGTTGAAGCCGAAAAGCTGCTTCCTATGGATGCAGGCGCCGTTGCGGCGGTTATGGAAGAGAGTATCAGGCTGGCCGGTATTCAGGACAGGCTTTCTCTGGAGTTCAATAGAGTGACCGATTATCTCCGCCAGTCAAATTATTTTGCCATACAGAAGAAAGCTTCAGTCATTACCGCTGACCATGTCAGAGAAGCAATACAGGAAAAAATCAACCGATTGAGTCTAAGTGAGTCATACGCAACTCGCCGGATAATCGATGACACGATAATGGTCGATACTCAAGGTGAAAAAATCGGACAGGTAAACGGGCTAGCCGTATACCAGGGAGTCGATTACTCATTCGGGCTGCCCGCAAGAATATCCACAAGGGTTTCGGTCGGAAGAAAAGGACTGATCAATGTTGAGCGCGAGTCTGACATGTCTGGAACCACGCACACAAAGGGAATGCTGATCATATCTGGTTTTCTGCAGGGCAAATTCGCGAGGGAATACCCTCTTTCACTTTCCGCCAGTGTCGTATTCGAGCAGAGTTACGGAGGAGTGGATGGAGACAGCGCATCCTCAACGGAGCTTTACGTTCTGCTGAGCGCACTCTCTGAGATTCCGATAAGGCAGGATATCGCGGTTACAGGCTCGGTAAACCAGTTCGGAGAAATACAGGTTATAGGCGGGGTTAACGAAAAAATAGAAGGATTTTTCCGTGTATGCAACGGGAAAGGACTGACAGGAACCCAGGGCGTAATGATCCCGAAAGCGAATGTAAAAGACCTTCATCTTCGCGAGAATGTTATCGATGCTGTCAGGGACGGTATGTTCCACATATACCCCGTAGAGTTCATAGAGGAAGGAGCGGAGCTTCTCATGAAAACAGAGGCGGGACAAATATTGGGTGATGGAACGTATCCTGCGGAAACGATTTACGGAAGGGTAGACCGCAGGCTCAGGAAAATGGCGGCAACGCTGAGAAAATTCTCCTTCAACGGCTGAGACCTTCTTCCAGAGAATCACACCTGTTATTCGATTTCGAATTAATCGGGCATAATTGTCTGACCTGCCGGATAATTCAGTATATTCCCATTATGAAAAAAGTATTTACATGCTCATGGGGACAGCTGGAAAAAGGCGGTTCAAACGTCGGGGATGAAGCGATATTCGCTTCGCAGGTTCGAGACATTTACTCTCTTGACGACATAAAACTGGGTGTTATGTCCGGTGTTCCGGAGAAAACTGAAGAAATTTACAGTGTGAAACCCTTTGATGTGTCTAAGGGTAAGCTCCGTGCTATGAACCGCGGTGTCAGGTGGTGCGATGTAGTAATAGTAGGCGGAGGAGAACTGGCTCAGGACAGATCATCACTTCTTTACACACCTTTCAACCTTCACCCCATAAGACTTGCAAAACGCTGCGGTAAGCCGGCTTTTGCATGGTCAGTCGGAATCGGACAGGGAAATGAACTGGCAAGGTGGACACCGGGACAGCTCCGTAAATATCTTGGATACTGCAGCGGAGTTACTGTTCGGGACCGCCCTTCCCTTGAAACACTGCTTGACCTCGGATTGAGCCCGGAAAAAGTCAGACTTTCCTCAGATTCCACTTTCACTCTGGCGGGTGACTACGCTCAGCCCCACAGCACATCTGACATCCTTGGTATTGCCGTAAGAAACGTATCGAACAGACAGGGTAACATTCTGCCCCTCGAGATCAGGAGAAAACTCGGTTTATACCGGGAACCGGATGTCACCGGTATCAGAAGACAATGGGCAGATATCCTTGACAGACACATCGATATTCATGGCGGTGAGATACGCTTCTTCCCATTCCATACCGGGAGCCTCTCAAATTCCGATGACACGGAGTGTGAAGCCGTTATGGCAATGATGAAACACAGCGATCGCGCAACTGTGATCATGCCCACCGGAATTAAGAATTTTCTGACAAGGATATCCGAATGCAGGATATTTCTTACAGTTCCTCTTCACGGATCGATCCTTGCTCTTGTTACAGGCACCATTCCTATAGCAGTACCTTACGCCTCCAAGGGTTTCAGATTTATGGAGGAAGCAGGCATCGCAGACCTTGCAGTCGACTCTTCTAGAGATAACTGGGATGATGAATTGAGCGTTATCCTGGATAGAGCCTGGGGCACTTCCCAGAATATTCTGCAGGCTCTGAGTGAGAAGAGAAGTGAACTTGCTGAGAGTTGCACTCTGAATCTTGAACTGTTCAAACAGACATGCCTTCATTCATAATGGCAGTTCAGGCATGATACCGGGAATTCACGTTTCGGTTAATGGAGGTTTGGACAAAGCGCTTGACACACTTACCGAGCTTGGCCTGCACTGCGGTCAGATATTCACATCGAATCAGCAGCGGTGGAAGGGCCGTGCTGTCAAGAAGCAGGAGATTGAGAAGTACAGGAGCAGATCGTCCGTAATAATCTCGCATACTTCATACCTGATCAATCTTGCCTCAACGAACGAAAGAGTTGTCAAACTTTCAGTTCCGGCTCTTGAAGCCGAACTGGAAAGAATGCATTCGCTTGGAATCAAGTGGTGTGTCCTGCACCCGGGAGCCCATCTCGGCGCAGGGGAAGATGAGGGGATCAGAAAGATATCATCGAGGGTAAGAGATATACTTCAGAACTCACCTGAGGGTACAGGGATCCTTTTCGAAAATACCGCAGGACAGGGAACCACTTTAGGATACACATTCGAGCAGCTTGCACGATTACTGGAGCTTACCGAAATGCCCGGAAAAACCGGGATTTGTTTTGATACCTGTCATGCCTTCGCTGCCGGTTACGACCTCTCTTCCGAGCGGGCTGTACGGGAAACCATGAGTGAATTCAACGATACTGTCGGGACTGAAAAAATTCTGGCATTTCATGTCAATGATTCAAAGGGAGAATGCGGAAGTCACAAAGACCGTCATGCCTCTATTGGCGAAGGGCTGATAGGTCTTGAACCTGTTCGCTTTCTTGCTTCCATGCCGGAATTCGAAAAGATACCCGGAATTGCTGAAACCCCGGGAACTGATCATGACAGGGCACAGAATATACATAAGGTATTTAACAATTAACTCGACACTGCTGTGATGCAGAAAAGCAGACTGGCTGGCAACCCGGAATTAGCCTGAAAAACTCACCAGCATATTGAGAGAGAGGCCCTTCAAAGTAGTATCCGATTTTGAAGGAGGAAGCATTACCTCCGATGGGGGCGGTCTGCTGCTTCGTGAAGTGGATCACAGACAGAAGAATAGAATC
>JBDLJP010000254.1:0-3382 GCA_039714295.1 Candidatus Fermentibacterota bacterium | reverse complement strand
GTCAATAAGTGAATCGGCAAGAACCAGTCGAAGGTACTCAGGCATAACACAATCATTGCGGGAAAGCCTTGAAAGGAGTTCTCTGCCGATCACGGCACCTCCCAGCTCGATCGCTCTGTAAGGAGCAATGGAATCCTGATACTCAAGCAGCAGCTGGGCAGTGATCACACTGTGAGAATCAGAGCATCCGGCGGCCTTCCAGACAAGATCAGCTCTCAAAGTGTCCTCAGGTATCCTTAAAAGAGCAGCCCTGACGTAAGCATCTCTGGCCTGTTCCTCAAGCCCTTCTGAAAGCAGGGAATCACCGCTGGCTTCTGCAAGTATGCTTCTCTGTCGGCATGAGAGGTTTTCATCCGGCTGAAGTACCCGGCACCCGATGGCTACAGCGGTGATTAATACAAATATTCCGGCTAGCTTATTGCCTGTACTTTGCAAGTTCCTGTTCCAGTTCAGGGTGTCCGGGGGCAATCTTATCGGCCTTTTCCAGGACTGTCAGGGCTTTTGCATGATCGCCCTGGGAAACGTAAGCTCTGCTCAGAGCGATCATAATACCGGCTGATGCCTCGGAATCCTCATTCAGATGCTTCTGAAGAAAATCAATAGTATCACCGGATCTTCCTGTTATTACAAGCACTGTTCCCAGACCGGAAATGGCCGGTTCAAGCTCGGGATTAATTTCAAGAGCTTTCCTGAAATTTTCTTCCGCCTCCTTCAGTTTCCCCTGAGATGCTTCGATATGAGCCATATTCGTAAGCAGCTCGGGGCTGTCCGGGCTCAGTTCAATAGCTTCTTTCAAATCCGAGTATGCCTGATCCAATTCAGCATTGTTGAAATGCACTATTGCGGAACGGTTAAGATTCCTTACTCTGTTATCTTTAACTTCAACGGAATGAAGGGTCAGGAGATCTCTCATCTGTTCAAGCTGCTCCTTTTGAGCGTCAGTGCTCTCCCTTATACTGCTTGATATGGAAACTACTTCCTCTGCGGTTGAGGTCTTTATTTCCACTAACTTCTCCTGTATGCTGTCCTGGGTATGATCCATTTTCGAGGACATCTCAAGGATACCATCAGAGATGATCTTGATATTTTCCGAAAAGACAACCCCTCTATTCTCATTCGACTGGGTTATCACATCGGTAAACGTCTTCTGGATGGATGACGCAGAGTCAGTGATGAACGCTGACATTTTACCAAGTTCCTCTGTGAAGAGTTCCTTCCTGATGGAATTCTCAGACCCGTCTGTCAGAACCTTAAGGAGTTTTTCCTGAGAACCGCCAAGGTCCTCCCTCATCCCTGTGAGGATTTCGTTGGACTTCAGCAGCTCTGCTGTCAGACCATCGAGCTTCTCCAGAAGCAGCGATGAGATAGCTGATTCAAGTTTTTCGATACGAGTGTCAATGTTCTCCACGGATTCGTTAAGTTTGTAAACAAGTTTTCCAATACCGGTAATCAGTTCCTCCATAGTATGATCAGTGTTTTCAGCTTTCGGTTTGTCACCCATTATTCACCTTCTTTGTTTTCGTCTGGATCTGAAGTCCCGATATTAATTCCAACTTATCCGGTTCAAAAGCAGGACCCTCCCGGTCAAGCATTCCGGCAAGCACTGGATGCTTCACCGCAATGAATCTGCGCAGGGCGATTCTTTCCATAGGAGCACCCGCCTGTTCAAGAGCCCAGAAAAGCCTCTTCAGCGGAGCCGCATCTTCCGTTTTTCTATATTCTTTCATCCATACTGAAATAGCCTGATCCCTGAATCCGAGATTCCAGAGAGCAAGAGCCCTTGTATCCATAATCAGTGAGGAATCCTCATCCTCCTCATCCAGGGCTTTCAGGGCTTCATCGAATCTTCCGGTAATAAGCATGTTGAATGCGCTTTCCCCCGAAATTGAATCTTTTCTGGCTTCAGCCAGCCCGTCTCTTAACCTGGACAGTATTTCATTTGAACCATTCTCTCTTGCAATCGAAACAGCATCGGCAAGCATACCAGCTGAAAGAAGTATTTCAATAAGCTCTCCGGTTTCAGCAGCTGAAAGGGTATCCTCCTCCGCCATATCAGCCAGGCTGCTTATACAGGATTCAGCCAGTTGCTTCCTCAGCGGAATATTGTCTGATGGAAAGAACAGTTTATCATTCGCAAGCTTAAATAACCTTCTGATACCCTGACCGGAACTGAGTACTGCAGGAGCAATAACCCGAGCTTCATCACTGCTTACTTTCCCGAATCCATCGGGATAGAGTTTATCAAGAGCATCTGCAAGAACAGCAGGAACTTTTACTGACTGCCAGAATCTGATTCTGTCGGCTTTTCCCGCTGCAACCTCATCAAGCATCTTTCTTGAGGCCTGTATCTTCCATGGAGGATCGCTCTTCTGAGAGAGATTATAAAGTATGTCCTCCGCTTTCTGTGAAAATCCGGCAAGCAGAGCCTGTCCGGCAAGATCAAGGAGAGCTTCCGGATTTTCTTCCGGGGTCCAGCCCTGCATAGCGATATCAATAACCGCTTCATTCAGGGGTATGCTGATGTCTGGATTACTCCTGCATATACTGCTGAAAGCTGATGCATTTCCAGCTGCTGCCGCGCACACAGCTTCCGAACCAGATCCGATCTTACTATGGAACTCCTCGAGTATACCTTCTTTCGAAAGCTCGGGCAGATTGAGTACTGCTTTTGTAAGCAGATCATCGATATCGAGAGTGATCCTGTATCGGGAAGCAATCCTTACCGCATAAAGGTAGGCTCTGCCGGATGATCTGTCAGATGCCATGGAAAGTGCCATGTTTACTATATCTTCTGCAACGGTTGAATCAATATCGAGCATGACCGCGGAGTATTCATGGAATTTCTGAAAATCCCCACTTGCAGCGGCAGTCCGGGTAACTGAACTCAGAAGATCGTACTCTCCTGGATGATCTTTTACCATATTCTCAAGCAGTTCCAGTACACCATCTTCACTTAAAACAGGGGCTAAAATGGCTGATACATCAGCGAATCTCTTTTCAGTCTTGTATGATTCAGCGATCAGTTTTCTTATCATGAGGCCCATAGAGGGTGCTTTCGGTAATATGAATTCCAGCACGTTTCTGGCCAGGCTGCTCGACCAGGTTCTTTTTACAGGTTTGACAAGAAGATCCAGAGCCTCTTTGTACCGGTCCCTCAGAGTTTCGGAGCAGGCCTGCGCAACACTATCAATCAGAGGCTCACCTATGCTTCCCTCAACGTAGGAGGATCCGGCAAGGACAATCCTTTTCCGGGAAAGCAGATACTTGAATTTGAACTGCGCTTCCTCCGCGGGATTACTCCACTTCAGTTCCGTTGCAAGAGTGATTTTCCAATCTTCATCTCCATCATTCTTCTCAAGAATTGACGCGACAGATTCAGCTG
>JBDLJP010000253.1:0-3393 GCA_039714295.1 Candidatus Fermentibacterota bacterium | reverse complement strand
GGCAGCATGGTTCTACAGCAATGTGGATATTGTTCTGGTTCCAAGCAGATACTACATGGATGATCTGGAGAAAATGGGGATTTCGAGAGATAGAATGGAGCTTTTCCCCAGGGGCACTGACTGCACTCTTTTCTCGCCTGATTGGAGATCCGATGAGTTTATACTGAGATACGGAGGAAGCCCCGAGTCAATGAAACTTCTCTACGCAGGGCGTATCTCGCGGGAGAAGGATCTGGATATCCTTTCGAAGGCATTCATGATCGCCCGCAGAACAATGCCTGATCTTGAGCTTTATCTGGCGGGAGATGGACCATTCAGGGGAGATCTGGTTAATCAGCTGAGCGGAAAAGGATGCTACTTCTGCGGAGTACTTCATGGAGAAGATCTTTCCAGAGCTTATGCGTCATGTGATATATTTGTATTCCCCAGTTCCACAGATACTTACGGTAATTCTGTTCTTGAAGCTCAGGCATCCGGGCTTCCTGCCATAGTATGTGATATGGGAGGTCCCAAAGAAATAATAGAAACAGGGAAAACGGGACTTGTTTTCGAAAGTCACGATCCCGAATCACTGGCTGATACAATCCTTACCATTGCCATGAACAAAGAGTTAAAAGACAGAATGGGTATAAATGCCAGGAAAATGGCGATTTCCAGAACATGGGAAAAAGCTTTCGATAAACTCTGGAGCATCTCACCGGATAGTTTCAAACAGGTGAAAGTCTGATATATGTTGCCATCGAACATATCAAGGCACTATCACAGCACATTCAAAAAGATGAATCGATGGCACGGTTTCGCCTATTTTCTTTCCAGTAAGATTGCAGTTGCCCTTACCCTGTTTGTTCTTGTCATGACCATTGGCATATCCGGATTCCTCATATTTACCACACATCGCTCGGGAATACTGAAGAGTGAGCTCCTCTCTACTCTTCATACTCTCAGAAACGTGGAGACTCCTGATGCTGCCCAACTTTCTGAGATAACTGATATAGAAATGCAGCTTGATGAGAGCACATTTGCAGGTGAAATCCTGCTTTCAGGCTATATGACCGCAATTACTATCACCACAGTTGGATTCGACGATGTAATCAGGGAATATGCCTACGATTTCATGGATGAGAAATGGCGAAGGGCATACAATACATGGGTTACATTTTTCGTATTAATTGCTTATATGGCCATACTATATGTTAACGCCAATTTTGTTGCTTATCTCGTTGGAACGCGTTTAGCGGAAAACATGAAAAGGCGTCTTCTTCTTAGAAATATTTCCCGCTTGAATGACCATTACATTGTTTGCGGATGCACAGGTGCCGGAAGTGTTGTCATTTCAGAGTTCCTTCGAACCGGAATACCCGTAGTGGGTATTGATGTTACTGAAGATCCGCCGTTCAATCTGAGAAAGAGAAATGGTTTCCTCTACCTTATGCGAGACAGATCTGACGATGTTCTTTTCGAAGAGGCCGGAATCAGCAGGGCCAGGGGACTGGTCTCTGTTCTGCAGGACGATAGCGACAATCTCTACTTAACCCTTACGGCACATCTCATGAATACAGACCTCAAGATAGTCAGCAGGGCAGCTGGGGAGGAGAATGAGGAGAAGCTGGCGCTCGTAGGAGCGGATGTATCCTTCACACCGTCCATTGCGGTTGGAAAGAAACTTGTTGCCGGTATTCTTAACAGGGAAACCATGGATTTCATGGAAAAGATGATCGACAGCAAGGATCAGAACTGCAGGATCGAGGAATACACCATAAGAAGCGATTCCCTCTCTATAGGTAAGACCATGGGGGAAATCAGCATCGGCAGGAAAACAGGAATAAGGATCTTTGCTGTAATGAAACAGAATGGTTCAATAGTGTACAATCCGGGAGCGGATTACATACTTGAAGAGGCTGATGTTCTCCTTGCTATCGAAACACCTGAACAACTGAACCTTCTCACCAGAACTCTGCATCAGCGCAGGAAGAGGAAATCACTGTGAACCATTCTGATAACAGCAGTCCGGTCTGTGCGGTATGCGGCGCTGGTGAAACCGGTCTTTTTGTCGTTAAGGAACTCGTCAGATATGGTTACTCTATCAGAGTCGTTGACATTGATCCAGATGCTCTGAAAAAGGCATCGGATATTGCTGATAATGTTGATATTATACAGGGTAACTGTCTGATTGACAGTATATTGAAAAAGACGAATCTGATCGATGTCCAGGCGTTATTCTGTATTCTTCCAGATGATAGAAGTAATGTATTTCTCAGCCTCTCCGCAAGAAGGATCAACCCTCAACTGGAGATATATTCAGTGGCATCAGATATCTCCGCCGAAAGAAAACTGAAGCTGGTTGGAACAAGAAGAACAGTCAATCAGGATACAGCTGAAGGTTTCAGGATATCAAACGAAATGATTCGACCCAATGTAGCGAGATTTCTGGATAGAATCGTTTTTGCACGGGAAAATATAGAAGGATATCTGAGTATAGGAATCACCAGCGGATGTCCTTCAATCGGCTGGACACTTAAAAAGCTGCAGCTGAACGCTAAAACGGGTGTTGTGATAATAGCAGTAAGAAGAGGTGATGACAGTTACATTTACAGTCCGGCAGGCGATTTCCGTCTTTCTGAGAATGATAACCTTATTTGCTTCGGCACACAGGATGAGAGGAAAGCTATAAAACAGCTCCTTTGGAGCAGTAAGCAGGATAGGACTGACAGATGGAAGAGACTGCGGCACAGATTCACAAAATGAATGGTCGGGGCGGCCGGATTTGAACCGGCGACCCCCTGCTCCCAAAGCAGGTGCGCTACCGAACTGCGCCACGCCCCGATTACCGAAGCCCATATACTACATATATTCTGCTGTCTGACAAGTCCTAAATCAACCTGATGACTTGACTTATGCCGGGTCGGGGAACCATATTCATGTTTCCGCATTTCATTAATCGACAAACTTTATATTCCATTTCTGAAAGGATCTTTTCCGATGCGCATATTACTAATCTCATTATTTCTAGTGATCGCTGGGTTAAGCTCAGCTGGCAGTACGATGTTATCCAACGATTTCAGTTATTCTGTTCCACATTACTCTGTCGCTATCAGAGACATTAACATGACTGATATCAGAATCCTGAACGATAATGGATTCCTCGTGGAATGGGCTCATGCAGGAAAAGCAATGGTATACGTTGATGCCGAGCAGGAGCAGATGCTCCGTCATATGGGATTTAATCCTGTTCCAGTACCTGTTGTTGAACCTCTCGTACCGTATCCATCCCTCGACGATATATACAATTCGATAGATGCAGTTATTGCTGCCCATCCTGCAATCTGCAGAAAGGTTACAATAGGCACCAGCGTGCAGGGAAGACCTATTGTCGCTGTTGTCGTTTCAGACAAT